>JANNVM010000327.1:0-12669 GCA_031414455.1 Verrucomicrobiota bacterium | reverse complement strand
ACGAGGTCACCGGTCAGGTCGCTGCTCGCGCCGAGATACCATGTGACTTTGGTATCCTCCCACTCGGATAGCATGGCGGGCCGGAAGGTTGCTTCCGCCTGAACGAGAATTTCGGCGCGGTGCGCGACGACGAGAACCTTGGGGCAACGCCCCAAAGTCTTCCCTGCGGCGACGAGGTCGAAGGCGGCAAGCCACGTCTTGCCGAGTCCGGTGGCCACCGCCACCAGAGCACGGCGATAGGCTTCAGCCCGAAGCCTAGCCAGCACGTCCAGGGCCGACACCTGCCACTGGCGCGGATATTTGATCTCCCACGGTGAGTCAATGGAAACGACCGGTTCAATGGGAAGGAATTCCCGGCGGCGGACCGGAAGTGATTTTGCCAAAGCCCCCCGGGATTGGCGGAAAGTCCGTCCTCGCGAAACACAGGTTGTTATGAGAAAGAGGAGCGTGCCCTCCCTCGCCCGCCAACTTCAGCACGCTTTCGCCGAGCATTGTCCGGCAGGCTGGCAATGTGTGCCGGAAGCGCGGGCTGTGGCGGTGGAAACCGAAGCGGTGCTGGGTTATGCGCCGCAGGCGGACCTTCTGTTTCGTGAGGCATTGACCGGCCGGAGGGTATGGGTCGAGTTGGAGGTCAGTCGGGCTGACCCGGTGGCCAATCACGCAAAGTTCGCTTCGGCTCATTTGGTGACGCCCTTTCCGGCGAGCGATACCTTCCTCGCCATGGTCTCCAATCATGTGGCAAGGGGCTGGCGAAATTTAGCGGCTCATACCATCGGTGTGATGCGGGCGCTGGGCATTCGGGCCTACCAGACGATCCCATACGAGCACCCGATCTTCGACGGGGGACGGGCGTGGCAGCACCTGCAGAACAGTTTGGGTTTCGACGCTGTGCCGCTGACTGACCTGCCAAAGCCGATGATCAATGCCTTCTCGCGGTGGCTCGATCAAACGGGCGACTCTATCACCGTCGATGGCAAAGGCCCTGTGATCCTGTTGCCGCCACTTTGTCGTCTCAAGCCATGAGCCGGTCGACTCGCCATCGGAGGGCCGCTTCGGCGGGGGCGAATGCGGACTCGGAGGGCAGCAGCACGCGTTTTCCATGAAGGCTGATCAGGGATTTTTCGCCGTCCGACCGGCGTTCTTCGAGAATCGGCGAGACTTTCCATGCACCATCGGGATCCGGGGCGATGAGGAAGCGGTCCATGGCCCAGTGGTGGTTTTTGCAGAGCGCGAGTCCATTGGTGGGATGGTCGTTCCTCCTCAATTGCAGGACGGAGGAAGGTGATGCCAATCTACGAGTTCATGCATCCCGCCTATTTTGAAACTCACTTCCGCCAGGAGACGCCCATCTCGGATTGGCCGGACGAATTGGTGATCATCACCGCCCACGCCACGACGGATGAGACGTGGACGATGGAGGAAAACGACTCTGCTGACCGGGCGCTGGAGGCGGAACTTAGAAAATCAGGTCGATGGATGCGGCGGCTGACAGGCTACTCTCCGACAACCGGCCACGCGGAAGCGGGCTGGGCTGTGGAAATGCCATGGGATGAGGCCTGTGATGTTGGACTCCGGTTTAAACAGAATGCGATCTATTGTGTCACCGGCGACGAACTAAGCGTGACTCTGTGCGGCCATCGGCGCGGCTTGGTGCCGGTGGGGGGATTCCGGGAAAGGGTGAGTTGCGAAGTCTGCGCTGCGCCGCCAGCCTGATGTCATGGCTGCCAGGTCCAGTATATTTCTCAATGGGCCAGGAGATTTGCGTGCCGCATGGCTGCAGAAACGGCGAATCAAAACGCCGTAGATTGAAGCAGGCCCGCCCTTAACACAGACTTTCCAGAAGTCGATTCCCGCCCGGGGAGCGTGATCGTCCACGAGCGGCTTCAACAAGCGGCGACAACCAAAATGCCCCACCGAATAGAATTGCGGTTACGGACGTGACGGGAAGCCGCTCAGGCTGCGGCACACCCTGAGGGCGGGCGGCCCCCGATTCCATTCCATCCGGGCCATTCGCGGAATCAAGTTTAGTGACCGCTACAGAAGACTTAAATTGACTTATGGTCTGATATAAAAGACACTCAGTGTATGAATTCTGAACCTTCCATCCCACTTCCGGCGGCGCACGCCCTGCGGAAGCTGGGGCGTGACTTGGCTTTGGCCCGGCGGAAGAGGGGCATCTCCACCGCGGACATGGCCGCGAGGCTGTTTGTCAGCCGCGATACGCTGTGGCGGCTGGAGCGCGGTGACCCTTCGGTGGCCTCAGGGACTCTGGCCACTGCCGTCTTCGTCCTTCAACTGCATGACCGCTTCGCCAATCTCGCAGCCCCTTCCACCGACGCGCTGGCGCTCAGCCTTGAAGAGCAGCGCCTTCCCAAACGCATCCGGCGCCGCTCATGAGCATCGAGATCCACATCGACTGGCGGGGGGAGAGCCGGTTTGTCGGGCGCCTCTATCCGGCAGAGCGGGGCGCCTCCGTCTCTTTCGAGTATGCCGCGGAGTGGCTCAGCCACCGCGGGGCCTTCTCTATTGATCCCACCGCCCTGCCGCTCCAGCGGGCACCCCTTCATGCGCCACTTCTCTTTGGGGCCCTTCAGGACTGCGGGCCGGACCGCTGGGGCCGCATGCTCATCGAGCGAGCGGTGCGAAAGAAACTCCTCCAGCAGCGACCGTTCCGGGACATTGACTACGTGCTGGCCCTCGACGGCCACTCCCGCATCGGAGCGCTGCGGTTTCGGCAGGAGCCGGACGGGCCGTTTCTCGCCCCCGGCAGCGGCAAGCTCCCTCCCATCGTGCGGCTCGCGGCCCTGCTGAGGGCCACCGAGGCCATCCACAACGACACGGAAACCGCTAACGATCTCCGGTTCCTCCTGGGTGAGGGATCGCCCCTGGGAGGGGCCCGGCCCAAGTCCGCCGTGGAATTGGCGGATGGCAGCCTCGGCATCGCCAAGTTTCCCAAACCCGACGACACCCGGGACATTGCCGCCGGTGAGATCCTTGCCCTGACCCTGGCTGGAGAGGCCGGCATACGCACCGCCGCCCACCAACTGGTCACCGCTGGCCGGCGCGGGGTGGCCGTCATCACCCGGTTCGACCGCGCCGGGGCTCACCGTGTCCCCTTCATTTCGGCCGCCAGCCTGCTGGGCCTCTCACCGGATGATCCCGGAGCCTACACTCTCGTGGCGGACGGCATCCGACAGTTCGGCGACAATGTCACCGGCGACCTCCGTGAACTCTGGCGGCGCATGGTGTTCAGCCTGCTTGCCAGCAATTATGACGACCACCTGCGCAACCACGGCTTCCTCATGCACCAGCCGGGCCGATGGTCGCTTTCCCCAGCCTACGACATCAACCCAGTCCCGGAGATCGACCGCGCCCGCATGAATCAGACCGCCATCAGCGAAGATGGCGAGGAGCCCACCATCTCCGGTGCCCTCGCCGCGGCGCCCCGCTTTGGCCTCAAGGCCGCAGAGGCAAAGGCGATTCTCAAGGATGTCTTCAAAGCCGTCTCTGGCTGGAGACAAACCGGCCAGCGCCTGCGGATCAAGGCCGCCACACTCAATGCCTACGGGAGCGCGTTCGAGAATGAACTCACGAGTGAGGCGGGGCTGATGACGAAATGACGAAGTGGATGAGTTACTCTTCCTGACTGCGGCCCGTGAGGAGCGGAAGGAGATGGTAGAGGAAGTAAACCAAAGTGGTGATGAAGGCGGCCACGTAGGTCCACGCGGCGGCGTCCAAAGTCTTGCGCACGCCGGGCATTTCATCGTCGCGGATGAATCCCATGTTGTCCAGCACCAGCTTCGCCCGGCGCGAGGCGTCAAACTCCACCGGCAGCGTGATGAGGTTGAAGACCATGATGACTCCCCAGGCCACGGCCATGATGAGGGCACCGGTGAGCGGGGCGATGATGCCTGTGAACATGCCGATGAGCGGCAGCCACATGGCCACCTGACTGGCTATGCCGGTGATGCCCACTGCGGCCATGCGCCAATGCAGCGGGGCATAGGCTGCCCGATGCTGGATGGCGTGGCCGCATTCATGGGCGGCTACTCCCAGCGCAGCGAGCGATCGCCCGTGGTAGTTTAGGTTGGAAAGTACGAGCCGCTTGTGCCGCGGGTCATAGTGGTCGCTAAGCATTCCGTCCTGTTCGACGATTTCCACGTCGTAAATGCCGGCGTCGCGCAGGATCGCGGACGCGGTCTGCGCGCCGGTGGCCCCCGAACGTGCGGGCACATTGGAATACTGCCGGTAAACCTTCTTCACCCGCCATGAGGCGAAGAGCGACAGGCCGAGGGTGCCGAGCAGCAGTAAGATAGGGATGATCATAGTGCGTTGGTGTTGTCTGTTTGCGTGAAATACGTGTAGCGATACATGCACGGTTGCTTCGCTTAGGAAATTCTTAGTTTTCGATGGAATCATTAGGAAAAACCTAAGGAACGGCGGACGCCCAGCTTTCCCTGCCGGATCTCCCGATCCGACCATTTCCGGTACGGCAGGCGGTGGTTTTGGCGGCGGTGGCCCGCGCGGCGATGTTAACGGCGGGAGGCGATGTCCAGGTGCGCGGTGTTAGCTCCACCACTTAATGGTGAGCATTACGGCAAGGAGAACGGCACTGAGGCCTTTGGTCGTGGTGAGACCGGCGAGTCGCTCCACAAGGGCTGCGAAGTCCGGGATCAGTTTCTGGACGAGCAGAAAATTGAGCAGGAAACCTAGCATTGAGGACAATCGGCTACGAGTCTTGCTCACTCCGCAGCGGACCTAATCAACTGGCGAAGGTTTCGGGTTCACCGTGACCGGTCACCCGCTGGACCTCTACGCCGGCATCGCGTGGGACAGTTACTGCCCCGTTTCCCGCCTCGCGCAGTTTCCCGGTGAGCGCTTCATCGTCTGTGGACTCATCATCGGAGAGCGCCTGCACCGGCAGCGCAACGGCGACACCATGAAGTTCATCACCCTCTGCGACTACACCGGCTTCATCGAGTGCGAGATCTTCGCCGACGCCTACCGCCGCTGGGGCCTCGCCACCGTCCGCTGGCCAGTGGTTGAGGTGGAGGCCACCGTCGCGTCATTCGACAACGGCAACGGTTTTACCCTGGACGTTCAGCGGATAGGAAAGCCGCGCCCGGAAATTTCTCCAAAGCCCGCCAGTGTTGCGACCCGTGGGCGCTAAAGCGGATGCACCTCGGGGCCGGATTCTTTTCGCTCGTGCCAATGGAATGGGCGGCGCTCTCTCCCTTGCACGGCAATGCCCACATGTCTCAAGTCACACTCATTCGCGTCGGCAACACCCGCAATCCTGGACATAATCTTACCCCATGACATCGCCAGACCTCACGCCCGACACGACGGATGACCGCCTCCCGGATGATCTCATGGAGGTCGGCAGCTATGCGACATTTGCCGCCGGGTCCGAGCGCGGCCTGGTCGTGCTGGCAATGGGAGAGCCTTACTGGCTGGTGCCGTCCGCACAGGGCCACCGTTTGTTCGTCGAGCCGCGTATTCTGGACCGGGTGCGCGATCAGGTCGCCCGATTCGAGAGCGAAAGCATCGGCTGGCCACCACGCCCGATTTGGGAGGGTGTGCCGACCTACGAGACCGGCATTCTCACGCCGCTCCTGTGGGCGCTTTCGCTCTCGGCATTTTTTCACGCCCAGGGTGAGTGGCCTGCGATCACCGCACGCGGCACCATGGATGCTCAAGCCGTCTTTGAGCACGGGGAATGGTGGCGCCTCGCGACCGCACTATTTCTCCATGCCGACACCGGACATCTGCTCTCGAATGCGATTTTCGGCGTCATCGTATTCACTGCGGTGACCTCAACCATTGGCCGATGCCGGGGATGGCTGCTGCTTGCGGGAGCATCGCTGACCGGAAATCTGATGATCGCCGCGCTAATCTACCCGGCCGCTTATCGATCCCTCGGTGCCTCCACCGCGGTTTTTGCCGGGATCGGCTTGCTAACCGGTCGCGCGATCCGGGAGATGCGACAAACGAGGCACCCGTATCGCTGGCGTGCCATGTTTGTGCCATTTGCCGCGGGCTTGACGCTCCTCGGGCTCTACGGGGCGGGCGGACTGCTCACCGATGTTGGCGCGCACGTCACGGGCTTCCTGGCCGGATTAGGCTTTGGCATTTTGGCCGCACCGGCGCGCGCGTAACCGGCGTGCCCGCCGCCACGGGAATAGCCCGGCAGCACCGAACCCAACGCCTGAATGTCCGTACAGGAGCGAAACCGCCGGTGTTTCATCCCGGTGTCCCAGACGGGCTTTCCCCCACCCATCTGCCCAAAAAGTGTCCGAAAAATGTCCGAGTGAACTTTTTTCACTATCAGATTATTTCCGCAACTCATTGATTGTGAGTGGTGCACCCAAGAGGATTCGAACCTCTAACCTTCTGATCCGTAGTCAGACGCTCTAATCCGTTGAGCTATGGGTGCTGGTGCGGGGGCGCGATACTATCGGCGGAGTTTCGGCTGTCAACTGGCTCGCGGCAAAGATTTCTCTCAGCGAAATCTCAGGCGCCGAGGAGCAGGCGGGCGGGCTGTTCGAGGCAGTCTTTGATGCGCAGGAGGAAAGTGACAGCCTCTTTGCCGTCCACGAGCCGGTGATCGTAACTGAGGGCGAGATACATCATGGGGCGGATTTCCACCTTGCCATTTACCGCCACGGGGCGCTGCTGGATGGTATGCATGCCAAGAATGGCGCTTTGCGGGGGATTCAAAATCGGCGTGCTGAGCAGGCTGCCATAGACCCCGCCGTTGGAGATGGTGAAGACCCCGCCCTGGAGGTCATCAATGGTTATGCGGCCGTCCTTCGCTTTTTGCGCGTAGGCGGCTATGTCCTTTTCGATGCCGGCGAATCCCTTCTTTTCGCAGTCGCGCAGCACGGGAACGATCAGCCCGCGGTCGGTGCCGATGGCGACGCCGATGTCGTAAAAATGATGCTCGATGATTTCGTCGCCTTCGATGCGGGCATTCACCTGGGGCACAGATTGCAGGGCTTCGACGACGGCTTTCACAAAGAAGGACATGAAGCCGAGTTTCACGCCGTGCCGGGCGGTAAAGCTTTCCTGGAGCAGCTTTCGGAGGTTCATGATCTCCGTCATATCCAGTTCGTTGAAAGTGGTGAGGATGGCGGCGGTGTGCTGGGCATTGACGAGGTGCGTGGCGATCTTGCGGCGCAGCGGGCTCATGCGTTTGCGCGTCACGCGGCCGGCTTCGTCCAGCACGGCGGGCGGGGAAGGGTCGGCGATTTTGGGAACGACAGTGAGTTCCACTTTTGGCGCGGGAGCGGGAGCGGGGGGAGGAGACGGAGAGACGGAGGGACTGAGAGACGGAGGAGATGCGGCCGCCGGTTCTTTTTTCGGTGACGGCGGCGGAGCGGCGGTTTTTTCGGCGGCGGGGGCTCCTTCCAGAATCATTCCGATCACGGCACCGATTTTTACCTCCTCGCCTGGCTGCGCCGTGATCTTCAGCGTGCCTGCGGCTTCGGCGGTGAGTTCGGTGGAAACCTTGTCAGTGTCTATCGTCACCAGGGTATCGCCGGGCTGCACGGCGGCGCCGTCGGCTTTGTGCCAGGCGGAAATGACGGCGCTGGTGATGCTTTCGCCCGCGTTGGGGACTTTGATTTCGGAGGGCATGAGAAAGTGGGGAAGTGAAATAGCGGAATCGGTGCCACTGCTGACACCCGTTTGCCCGGCACTCAAGCGCCACTCCACCCGAAATCCGCCGCGGTGCCTCAGACGGGGCTGCGCGATTCGAACAAAAAAACAGGCACCCGGTTTCCCGGGTGCCTGTGTGAGTTTGTGGATGAATCGCGGCGTGTTATTTACTGCCGAGGATTTCCTGAAGGCGGGTGTAGCTCTCCGGCGCGAGGTCAGCCTGACCGAGGGTGATGGCTTTGCCTTTGTCAGAGACGAGCGTCACTTTGGTGCCAGCCACTTTCGTGAGTTTGGCGGTGATGCTGGTGCCTTTGCTGTTGGTCCACTGCTCCAGGGGAGCATTGGCCACGTCTTTGACACCATTTTTCTCCGTCACCACCGGATCGGACGCCGTGGCGGGCGTGCTGGACTCCTTGTCAGCAGCGGGCTCCGTCTTGGAGGCCGCGGCGGGTTTTGGCGCAGTGCCACCCGCCATGTCGGCCTTCAACGCCCGTTTCGCGTCCTTCATGGCTTTTTCCAGTCCACCTTTCAGTTCGGTATGGCTGGCGGTGCCGTAAACTTTGCTGCCCGTGGCGTCACTGAGTGCGACTTTGGGAATGGGGCCGGCCTGACTGCTCAACGCCTGTTTGACGGCGTCGGGCACTTTGTCCATATCCCCGGTCGCTTTCGAATCTACGAAAACGAGTTCCCCCATGGAACGACCTGTCTTTAAGACCACCATACTGATGGTCCCTGAGCAGGTGGGTCATGTCGGTTTAAGAGAGGCATCGGAGAGAACCCAGAGGATTCCCTTTTTGGCAGCCGTCGCTTCTTCCGTGGCCTTGGCGGCGTCGGAGGCGCGGTGAACGGTGCGCGGGATTTCCAGCGCGCCGGCAGTCCAGGACAGGCAGAGCAGTCCGGCAACACTCAACAGGAGTAGTTTTTTCATGGCGACCTGATTCTGACACTGTCCCCGGGTGATGCCAGGATTATTTTAAGCCGCGTTTGGCGGACGGCAGCCCACTTGTAAGCCCGCTGGACACGGGGGCGATTTCTGTCCGATATCGCGTCACTGCATTCCCATTATAATTCACTCCGCCTCTGCCATGTCCCACGCTGCTGTCGTCAATTTTGCCCCTGAGCCCGGTTCCGTCGAAATCCGCGAAAAGGAAAAACCTTCGATCGGCGAGGAGGATGTGCTCCTCGAAGTCGCCGCCGTCGGTGTCTGCGGCAGCGACCTGCACCAGTGGACATCGTCGCACAGCTGGCCGGTGAATTATCCGGTCGTGCTCGGTCATGAATTCAGCGGCCACATCGCCGAGACCGGGAAATCCGTGAAACGCTGGAAGGAAGGCGACCGGGTCGTCAGTGAGACGGCGGCGGTCATCGATCCTGACAATCCGATGACGCGTCGCGGGCTCTACAATCTGGACACGACGCGTAAAGGATTCGGTTACGGCGTGGACGGTGCCATGACGCGCTATGTTCGCGTGCCCGCGCGCTGCCTGCACCGTGTTCCAGACAAACTGGCGCTGGAGCGCGCCTGTCTCACCGAGCCCTGCAGTGTGGCGTGGAATGCCGTCATCAATAACACGCGCCTGACGCCCGGCGACCGCGTCCTCGTGCTCGGCCCCGGGACCATCGGGATTCTCTGTGCCGCTGTCGCCAAACTCGCCGGTGCCGAAGTTGCCATCGTCGGACTCGAAGCCGACCGCCACCGCCTCAACATCGCGGCGCAGTACGGCTGCGAAGTGATCGTCGGTGACGCGAAGCCCTGGGCCCAGCAGCGCGACGGTCTCGGAGCTGACGCGATCATTGATGCCGCCGGAGTCTCTGCCACGCTGAAACTTGCACTCGAACTCGTCCGCCCCGCCGGATGGATCACCAAGGTCGGATGGGGCCCGCAGCCGATGAATTTCTCGCTCGATTCGCTGGTCCAAAAAAACGTCACCCTCCAGGGCAGCTTCAGTCACAACTGGCCAGTCTGGGAGCGCGTCCTCGCCATGCTCACCAGCGGTGCTCTCAATATCGAGCCTATCGTTGGCGGTCAGTGGCCGCTCCAGCAGTGGCACGAGGCCTTCGAGAAGATGCACCGCGGCGAGGTGGTGAAGAGCGTGCTGATTCCGAATTGAGCCTCACGCTTCCGTCCGCACCCGCTCGCTCAGAATCTTCGGGTCGCGGTGCTGATGGAAGCAGGCCACCACGACCAGCGAGTCGCCGTGGATCATAAAAACGACCGTATAGGGAAACCGGCGCACCAGCGACTTTCGGCACTTGCTTCCCACCCTCCGGCAAAGTCCAGGGTTCTGCGCCGCTTCTGACAGCGCGGATTCAATGGCCCGCGCAAACTCCACTCCAAGCCCCGGCGACCGGCATTCATACCACCCCTTCGCCTCAAGCATTTCAACCTCGGCCTCCGGGCGGAAAATCAGATTAATCACGCCTGCACCGCAAACAGTTTCTTCCTCACTTCCGCCCACGGCACCCCGGACGCAGGGTCTGCGAGATGATCTGCGACGCGGCGCTCCACTTCAGATTCCTGAACTTTGGAAAGGGGCACGTCGTCCGCAGTATCTTCCGCAATGCTGTCCCAGATTTCTCCCACCAGCCGGATGCGTTCCGGCACCGTCAGCGATTTGTAGTTCTGAAGCGTGGCAGTCATAGGCGGGACCATGCCTTACCCGGTTGAAAAAGTCCACTGAGAAGAAGCCCGTCTGGGAGCGCGTGCTCGCCATGCTCACCAGCGGCGCGCTCAATATCGAGCCCATCGTCGGCGGTCAGTGGCCGCTCCAGCAGGGGCACGAGGCCTTTGAGAAGATGCACCGCGGCGAGGTGGTGAAGAGTGTGCTGATTCCGGATTGAGGGCCACCTCTCCGCCTGCCGGGCGTAAAATCAGATTCATCAGGCCGGCACCGCGAACGGTATCTTCCTCGCCTCAGAGCACGGCCCACTGAAGACGCGATCACGGAATACAACGGGCCGGATACAACGGGCCAGACCAGTAATTGAGGAAGTCGCTGGCATTGAACTGCTTGCGGGCGCTGCTCTGTCGAACCTGGCCCCCATCCCCAATGGTCAAATGGGGGATCAGATGCCCATGAACTTGCCTCCGGTAATCTGTTCGGTGTGGCGAGGCCGCCATGGGTCGCGGGGCGGAGGCGGAGCGGAGCCTTAAAACCGGTGGGGCGAACGCTGCGTCTGAGCCGACTGCCTGCTGGCCGGCATCCCGGCGCCGGACGGCGCGGAGCAGGTGTGACCGTCAGGGGGAGTTCTCGCGGCGAGAGCCAGCACGGAGGGCTTGGGCGCGGGTGGTGGCTTTGCGACGAGGCGCTCGCCGCTGGGCCTCGGCGTGTCGGGCAAGACGGCTCCGCGCCCCTCCGCCCATTTGTCTTCGGCTCGGGCGCAGCGTTGCCTTCGGCTGTTTGCCTGCGGCTATTTGCCTTCGGCTATCTCCGCTTTGCTCCGGTTCCACTTCGTTCCGGTCCCCGGAGTCGGCTGCCCCACCTGGCTATCAAGGCTCCGCAACACTCTCGCCGCTTCGCTCCTGCTCTGCCGGCCCAACGGGCCAATTCCAAACTGAGGTGCTGCGAGGGACGATGATTCCAAAACCGCCCCGCCAAACGGACCGCGCACCGGCAGGTGTGCAAGAAACACGCGCGCTCACCACAGAGACCGGTCGTCCTGTTCCAACAGCCCCTTTTCAGGAGCCTGACGTATTCGTGCTGATACGATGCGGGAGGTGTTCCTCCTTGCCGGGGACGCAGGCCTGACTTTTTCGACAGGGGAGGCGCTCCGCATGACTTTCGCCGCGGGGATCCGGCCCGGCAGTTCACAGACGCTGGCTGTTCTTGACGCAGCCGGGGTCATGACGGACGATGGCCCAATGAAAACGCAATCACTCTCCCCCGGAGCATGGCCTTATGGACTTGAAGTAGAGACGACCCCTGAGGGCCTGCTGCTGAAACCCCGGCGCAAACCGCGCGAGGGGTGGGCGAAGGCGTTTCGCAGCCCGAAGTCCCGCAAGGATGAACTCGCGGAGGCGCGTCAGGTGCAGAACAAGTTCGATGCGGAGGAGTGGCAATGGTGATCGAGCGGTTCGCGGTGTTCCTGGTCGCGCTGGATCCCGCTCAGGGCGCGGAGACGGCGAAGACGAGGCCCTGCGTGATCGTTTCGCCGGATGAGGTGAATGATGCACTGGCCACGGTCATCATCGCGCCCATGACCACCGTGCGCCGCCGCTGGCCCACGCGGCCTGCGGTTACTTTCCAGGGAAAGACAGGAGAGATTGCGCTGGATCAAATACGCGCAGTGGACAAGACGCGGCTCGTCAAACGCCTCGGGAGGATAGATCGGGCCACAGCCACAACGGTGCTGGAGACACTTGGTGAACTCTTTGCGCCGTGATGTTGCGGAACGGCAGGATAGTGAGGCCGGAAATCCTGCATACCTGGCCGCTGGCTTAGGCATCGCGGGAGGCCATGGCCCTTGCTGGAGAGTCCGCAGTATTCGCACCGGTCTCCGGCCCGCTGTGTCACGCGACGGCGCAATGAGAGGGACACCGGCATAGGCTCACTGCCGTGCCTGCAACTGCGCGCCGAGTTTGAGGATGGACAGGGTCGTCGCGACGCGGGTGAGGCCTTCGGCTTCGCGTTTCTCAGCGGCGGTCAGTTTGCCTCTGCGGTTTTGCTCATCGAGCAGGAACTGGAGCCGCTGGTCCAGTGCTTTAGGGAACCGCAGTTCCGCCAGCTTTGCGGGCATGGGAACGGTGAGTTGGACGGGAGCGTGCATCGTGGCGATCATTCCCGCGAAGTGCTCGCCAATGGCCAGGGAAGCCGTCGCACCTGGGGACGGGGCATTGAGAACGTGGATCATGCGGTCGGCGCCGCGGATGTGGAAGTCGTCGAGCATTTTACCGTCCGGCCCAACGGCCTGAGCACGCACCCCGGCGCCGGCGCGTTCGAGGTCATGCAACTTCACTTCCGGAACGAGCTTTTGCAAAGCCCGCCAGAAGGCCCGTTGGCTCAAGGAGCG
>JANNVM010000326.1:0-6456 GCA_031414455.1 Verrucomicrobiota bacterium | reverse complement strand
CACCACCATTGACCTCAATGTGGCGTGGGATCTGCGCACGCCGAAACTGGCGCCGGCGGGAGAGACGGGCCAATTCAAGGTGACCACGCAAATCCTGAGCACGCACAATGGCACCGTGATGCAGGAACTGGGCGTGACCGGCGAAGCCGAGCCGCGGCTGGTGTTCCTCACGTTTCAATTTCACATCATGCCGGCCGTGACGCCTGTGAAGTCTGCAGAGCAGCCGAAATGATGCGCGCACTGTCCATCGCGCTCGTGCTGGCGGCTTGCACGGCGCAGGCCAACGCGGAGTTGCTGCGCGAGGTCTTCCCCGTGCCGCCGGTGGTGGACACGGCCTTCAGCAGCGGAGGGCTCGCGGCTTTTGATCCTTTCGATTCCTGGCAGGGAGACCATGTCAGGCCGTCATCGCTGCTCGAACCTTCATCGCCCGGCGACGATGGCGCACGGCTTCCATTGGGTGCGTGCTTTGACGTGCTCCCCGCATGGACGGCGCGCGGATTCAAACCTCACGAAGGCACCCGCGTTCTCTACCAGCCGGCGACACGATTGCTCTTTGCCAGGTTCACGCCGGAGGACGAAGCGCAGGTCCGCGCGTTTTGTGAATGGCCGGTCGCCATGTGGATGAGTGCGGACTCGCCGGACGACTACGGGGTAAAGCAGGTGCAGTATCGCGTGACGACTTATGAGGTGCCCGCGACTGGTCCAGGAGGATGGAATTTCCAGCCGTCCACCATGGAGGAACTCCTCGCCCTGCCCGCGGACGCGCGCCGCATTCTGCATCGGCTATCCATGGTGATCCGCAACGGGCAGCGGAGCAAAGTGGAGGGCTTTGCCACGTCACCGAAGAACCGATGGACGACCCTCACCGGAATGATCGTGGAGGCGGAGTGTACCGTTGGCGAGGATGGCTCGACCATTGATCTCAACAACGCCCCCGAACTCGCCGTTCGCCTCGACGACGGCACGCCAGCGGTGCTGTCGTCCACGTTCCAGCAGTTGATCCCGTGGGGTGACTCCTGGCTCATGGAAGCCGGCACCCTGCCTGGCAATCCTCCGCGGCGCATCTTCCAGGCATTCGAGGCCCTGCGGGTGGATGGGATACTACGCGAAAGTCAGGCTCTCACCCGCTGCCGGGAACGCTGGACCGGTCACGTCACCGATGCGCAGACGCGGCCTGATGGCGTCACCGGGCGCGCGCTCTACATCCTGGATTTTCCGCCGCCCCTGCTGCCACCGCCGAACCTTCCATCACTACCCGCCGACCCATTCGCCGCCCGGAAACCGGAGCCCGCGGAGGAGCCGGTGCCGACGCCAATCAAAGTGCCCGACCTCTTTGGCGAGGCGTCTATGCAGGAGATGTCCGCCGATTTCATCGCCGCCACGGGCGCGGCCCCCGGCGAATTGCAAGCCTGGCGGCGGGCCGGTCACAGCTTGTTTTATATTCGTGGAACGCCGGAAGGCATGGCCGCCCTAACGCGCTGGCTGGAGAAGGACCGGTTCTATGAATACATCGGTACCGCGATGGCCGAAGCCACGGTGCGCCTGCTCCCGCCGGACGGAATCGGTGAGCGAAAGACCATCTGGCGGGGCACCATCCCCGTGAGGAGCGGACAGCGCAGCGTGTTCACATTCAAGGTCGGGCTCCCCAAAGAGGACGAGGAGCCATTACCGCCCGCGTGCCTGGTGGAAATGGAGGGCGTGCGCGATGAAACCAATCCATTTGCGCACGATCCCCTGCAGTGGTCGCTCAGGGCCGCAGCCACCCTGCGCCCGCCGCTCGTGGAGGCTCCGGTCAGCATGGAGGAGACTTCCGAAACCGGCACGCGTCACGGTGTGGTGCTCTGCCGCGCCATCGGGCGCACCGCCGCCGGTGAGGACATTGTGATCACCATCCACCTGCGCGAGACGGAAGTCCGCACTCCGTGGTGGTCCGTCGCGCCATTGCACGACTGGTGGTGGCAGCGCCAACTGGAAACATCCGGGAAGCCGTAATCACGCACCGCCCGCTGGCGGCTGCCGGCGGTGTTTCTTGAGATGACCAAACCCGACGAGCTTGCCCTTCTTCTCATCCCAGAGACGGAAGGTGAGCGACTTCAGGCTGGAAAAGAAAGTGATCGGCTTGACCGTCTGGAACATGGGATCGGCATCGTGGCAGCGCTCGAGATTGTAATTGGGAATCCGCGAGCTGAGGTGATGGATGTGGTGGAATCCGATGTTGCCGGAGAACCACTGGAGGATCCGCGGCAGTTTATAGAATGAACTTCCCTGGAGAGCCGCCGCGGTGAAGTCCCAGTTTTCGTCGCGCTCCCAGTAAACATCTTCAAACTGGTGCTGCACATAAAACATCCAGATGCCCACACTCCCGCTCACCAAAGTAATGGTCAACTGGATGAGGAGATAAGGGACGATTCCGAACGCCCAGCTGAGGCCCGCCGCCATTCCCAGAATCGCAAGGTTCATCCAGCGCACGGACCACCGCTCGCGGGAGTTGGCAGTCGGCGAGGAGAAGCGCTGCCGGATCATGAACAAATAGACCGGGGCGATACCGAAGAGGACGAACGGATTGCGCGCGAGACGGTAAGCGAAGCGCTTCCATCGGGAAGACTTCAGGTATTCCTCCACCGTCATCGTCCACACATCTCCCGTGCCGCGGCGGTCCAAAGAGCCGGCGCTGGCGTGGTGAATGGAGTGCTCCCAGCGCCAGTGATAATAGGGCGTGAGTGTCAGCATTCCGGTGATGAAACCGACGATGTCGTTCGCGAGGCGTGACTTGAAAAACGACCCGTGCCCGCAGTCATGAAAGATAATGAAGATGCGGATCACGAACAGGCCCGCGAGCATGGCCAAAGGAATCACCGCCCACCATGACCATGACATGGCAAGGTACATCAAATACCACAGGGCGGCAAAAGGCACGAGAGTATTCACCAGTTGCCACGCTGCCCGCCACCTCGAGGGCTGCTGGTACTTAAGCACGATCGCTTTCCACACCGAGGTATCCTGCCGGGGACTCCGGCGGACGCCCGGCATGGCATTGTCAGGGGGAATCGTATCGGTCGTAGTCATATCTTAGTTAATGGCGAAGCCATAGGCGGGTAATTCACCAACGTCCACCGGGTTGGGGGAAAGTTGTCCGCCCTGAGCCCGCCGTCATTCTTTTCTACGCGCGGGCCCGCCCGCCGGATGCCGTCAGGCAGTGGCGCGAACCGTGAGCACGGGGCACGGGGCTTTCTGCACCACCCGCTCGGCCACGCTGCCGAGCCAGAGGTGAAGCAGACCGGAGTAACCGTGCGTGGGCATCACAATAAGGTCCACTTTGTTCTCCGCGGCCCACTCGCAAATGACGCGCCACGGCTGACCGTTGAGGCACAGCGCCTTCACCGGAAGTGTGCCGCCGAACCCGGCCGCCAGTTCCTTCAGGCGGCTCTCCGCGGCACTCTCCCGGTCAATATCCACGTTGGCCGGGATGATGCTGAGTTCGGTTCCATAGCCAAGGAAGGGCTCGACCACATGAATGAGGGTAACCTGCGCGGAAAACTTTTCCCGGAGTGCAGTGGCGTAATCCAGTGCTACTTGACTTTGGTCCGAAAAATCGGTCGGAATGAGGATGTGTTCGATTTTCATAATGTTAGGAGTAATGGCTTTCTGGTGTTGCCGGGCCCGCGGCCCGACGGAACACGGGACGTATTTTGAGTCAATGGTACACTACCCGGCGGACGCGTCACCGCTCCGCATCCATGGAGAATCATTGCTCAGATATTCCGCCGCCGCGAGTGCAGCTTCCGGGGCCATTTTCTTTTTTGCCGGGGGTGTCATGCCGGCTTCAGCATTACCGCGCAACGGTGCCTGTCCGCCGGGCCCGACCCGCAGATGCCTCACGGGAACAGCTTGCCAAAAGCGCGCACCGGTTTCTATGGATGCGTCATGCGTGCAACGATCCTTCCTCTCCTTCTCAGTCTGTGCCAACTGACCGCCGCAGCCGACTGGCCGCAGTTCCATGGACCCGGCGGCGAGGGCAAGGCGGAGGCCAAACTGCCGGACACCTGGAGCGACACCGATAATATCATTTGGAAAACCCCGCTGCAGGGCGCGGGAGCCTCAAGTCCGGTCATCGTCGGCAACAGGATCTTCCTGACCGCGGGCGTTGGCGGGGCAAACGATCTGGTGCGCCACGTGCTGTGCCTCGACGCGGTCAGCGGGAAAATTCTCTGGGACAAAACGGTGGAGTCGGAATTGCCCGAGCAGGAGAAAATCCGTGAAGATCACGGCTACGCCTCGGCAACACCGGTCGCGAACAGCACGCATGTCTTCGTCTTTTTCGGAAAGTCCGGAGTGTTCTGTTTCGATCATGCCGGCAAGCAGGTCTGGAACACAAAAGTCGGCCCGGAGCTGAATGGCTGGGGATCGGCCGCCTCACTAACACTCTTCAAAAAGACGGTGCTGGTGAATGCCAGCGTGGAGAGCGAATCCCTGGCGGCCCTTGACCAGACGACCGGCAAAGAAGTGTGGAAAGCCGGCGGCATCAAGGAATCCTGGCATGCGCCGGTGCTCGCGCCGGGTGCCGGCGGCAAAACTGAAGTGATCACCGCCCTGGCCGGGGAAGTGCGCTCGTTTGATGCTGACAGCGGGAAACCGCTCTGGCAGTGCAAGACAGGGATCGGCTGGTACATGTGCCCGCTGCCGCTGGTCAAAGACGGCGTGCTCTATGCCGTGGGCGGGCGCAGTGGCGTCGGCGGGCTGGCAGTGCGCACCGGCGGCAGCGGCGATGTCACGGAGAGCCACCGGCTGTGGACGCTGCAAAAGGGTACTAACGTCCCGTCTCCGGTCATTCACGGCGCCCACCTTTATTTTGCCCACGAAAACCTCGCGCTGGTTCACTGTGTGGATCTCAAGACCGGTGACTTCGTTTATTCCGAACGTCTCGAACCCAATCCCGGCCAGATCTACGCCTCGCCGGTTCTTGCCGGCGGCAAACTGTATTACATCGGCCGCGGCGGTCAGGCGGTGGTGGTCAATGCCGCGCCGGAGTTCAAAGTCGTCTCCAGCGCCAAACTCGAAAACGGGCGCGGCGTCTTCAATGCGAGCCCGGCCATTCAGGGGAACCGGCTGTTCATTCGCTCCAACAAATTCCTCTACTGCATCGGAAGCAAGTGAGGCTCAATCCACCTCGAGCGTGGACTGGACCGTGTCCGCACTGTAGTGGACCGCCTCTGCGGCGTTGAAGACCTCGTAAGGCTTGAATCCCACCATGGCACTCGTGCCGGCGGCGGGAAGCGTTAGTGAATAGATGACGTGATCCGGATCCACCTTCAGATCCACGAGGAGGCGGCGCAGCGCGATGACATCAGTGAACGACTCCCGGAAGAGCGACTTCACGCGATGTTCCGTAATCCAGGCAGCGATGTCAGCGGGAAGCGCTTCCGGCACCTTCTCTCCAGCCGCAGCGAGGGCGCGTGCTTCGAGCCCGAACGCGGCGGCGAAATATTGCATGGAATCGTGCGAGGTGAGGAGGAACCGGTCGTCCGGCTTCAGTTCCTTCATCTTCGTCCCCACGAACTTCATCACATCCTGAAAGGCGAGTCGCAGTTTGTGGGCGCGCGGGGTGAAGTAGGCCGCCAGTTTCGGCATCACCTCTTTCAGAGCCGCCTCCACGGCATCCACCATGAGCGCGGCCAGTTCGGGATGCATCCAAACATGCGGGTCAGGCGGACCGCCCGGGCCTGAAGGGCGGAGAATACGCCCGTCAGGAATACGGGCAGTAGCGGAAAAGACATGCACGCCGTTCTTATCCAGCGCATCAAAGTCCACCGGCCATTTGCTTTCCAGCCCCAGGCCGTTGCTGATCACCATGTCGCTGGTGTGAAAACCCGCACTCTCCTGAGCGTTCGGCATGAAGCTGTGCAGGTTCCCCTCCAGCGGCACAAAACTCCGCGCATCCACCGCGTCGCCGCCAATTACTTTCACGAGGTCGGAGATGAATGGCGTGGTGCTTGTGATACGCCATTTCACTTTCGGAAACTTCGGCGGCGGCGGCGAACCGTTGTCACCGCAACTGCACAGCACCGCCGCGGGCAGCAGACGGAGGAAGTGGCGGCGACGCACGAGGTTCATGAGTTCAAATGATCAAACAAGTACAGGCCGCTGCCGGTAATCATTACAATGCTCATTCCTCTTACAATGGCCAGCGAGAGGCGCGTTGGCTTTCGGTCGCCTCCCAAAGTCATCATCCAGCGCGGGTTGAGCAAATAACCCAGCCCCATTAGGAGGGTAAATGCGGGCAAGCAGAGTTTCCAAACTGGCGTCGTCATGGCAAAAGTGGAAGCCATCGGCTGAATGAGTTGCATTTAACACCCGCACCCCGCCGGCTCACACGCCGGGCTGAGTTCGCGACTGCGGTCAGCGCCCGGCGCAGACATCCGGGGGTTAGGCTCCTGAGGCAAAAGGTTCAGCTCCGCG
>JANNVM010000325.1:0-13308 GCA_031414455.1 Verrucomicrobiota bacterium | reverse complement strand
CGACAGCCTGCCCGTGCTGGCTCGATAGTTGTGCTCACACGGGCAGGCTGTCGCCATGCCCGCACTGCGGGTTGCGTTTCGTCTTATCATAGTCATTCCGCCCTCCTTGCGGGATCCACGCGCACCGCTCCGTAGCCGGCGACTTGTTTCACGGCGGTGCCGCCGTTCTCCACAGTGATCTCGCAGGCGACGCCGTTGTAGCTGCCGACCAAAGCGTCAGGCGCGGCCTCGATTTGGAAGTTCATCCTGTCTCCTTCAACGATGACGGGCGCGGTGAGTTTGAGACCGCGGGGGAGGCGGATCAGCGCGGCGGTAGCTTTGCCGGAGAACTCCCGCAGGCGCTCGATGGTGCCGGTCATGGTGGCTTTCTGACCGCGTTCGATTTTGGTGCGGGCAAGTTTTACGCGGAACCACGGGTCGCTGACTTCCAGGGGCACGGCGGGGCTGGCAGTCCAGATTTTGCCGGCGCCGGTCCGGTTGTCACCGGACTTGTTGCGGGCCGTGAAGGACAGGTCGTATCTTCCTGGTGTAATGTTTCCGTCCGCGCTGAGGCGGAAGTCCACGTTCGTCTCATCGCCGCGCAGCGTGACGCCCTGCTGGCCGATGACGCCCTTCGGCGGCTGTTCGAGGAGAATGTCCACCGGCTCGTTGAATCCGGCGCGGCGTGTCAGGGTGAGTTGCACTGTGATCTCGCCATTCTTTGACAGGGGACTCAGTGAAGGATTCGCGCTGAGGGAAAACGGCAGTCCTTCCGCAACGCTGAGGCTCAGCCGATCCAGCATAATCTGCCAGACGGGATCATTGCCGAGGGTCACGAGGGCCACGGCCTGGTTGTAACCGAAGCCGGCGGTCTTCGCGTGCTCAGTGTCCACCGGCAGGGCGATGAGTTCGACATTGGCGGCGGCGACTGGCGCATCGGCAGCCGCTTCAAACAAGACCGGCACGCGGCGCTCGCCCGCATTGAATTTCGACGCGATCATCTTCACGCCGGCAGGCAGCCCCCGGGCGACGAGTTCGTATTCGCCTTTCACGTCGGCACCTGGCAGTGGCTTAGTGGCGATGACAGCGCTGGCGCTGTTGCCCTGACCGACGGTGATGCTGTTCCGGGCGAGTTTGGCGTTATTGTCCGCCGGAAGCAGGGTTGTCAGGAGTCCATCACGCACGGCGGTCAATTCGATACGATAGACGAAGTTCGCGCCGCCCTTGCCGCGCACGTCGGAGACGGTCAAAAGGTAATCGGCGTCCTCCGGTGCGCTCCAGATGTCGGCGGGATCAAGCCGTTCCCGTGTTGTCTGCGCGTCGAACATTCCAAGGGCATCGTCGGTGCTGTCATCGCTGCGTTCGGCTTTGGAGGGAGCACTGGCTTTCGCAATGCTGAAGCGGCCATCCACCGGCGAACCGAGCGACTGGGCGTGCATCCGGATATTCAGCCGCTCGCCTTTCTTCGCCGGAAAAAGGAACACATCAGCGTCGCCGGGCTTTTCCAGAATGCCATTCACAGCGAATGGAATCGCGGAGCCCGCCGGCACGGCAGTCGCCGAATCCGGCGCGTCGTTCGGTTCCTGCTCGAGCACATTCGCGCCCGGCAGAACGCGCAGCGGATTGGCTGTCGGCGTGCCGGCGTCGGCATGGAAGGCGAATACGGCGGCCTCCCCTGGCAGCGCGACTTCCATCTTGTCAGGCACTCCGGAAGGCAGACCGAGGAGCCGCACCGGGAGTTTCTCACCGGGATTCCCGCCCGCGGGATAAACGGCGGACGGCCGGCGAAACGGTCCCGCGTGCAGACGATAGGGCACCCGGCGGTTGTTCTCCGGCGGGAGCGCCGCTGACATCTTTATATAATACGTGCCGTCAGCGGGTGCCGTCAGCGCGAGGAAGGGATCGATGAGCAGCAGCGGTTGAGTGCCGGCGGAGGCAATCACCCGGCCCGCGGCGTCTAGCACCGAGAGGCTGGCTTCGAATCCGTCTTCGCGTCCGGCGGCGCAGAGGCGGGAACTTTCGGCCTCAAGGCTGAGGACGTCGCCCTTTTTCAAGTCCATGCGAAACCTGTCCTGCTCAATACCGTTGGGCAAAGTAACCAGCATTCCATTTACCGTCGTGCCCGGGGCAATCGTCTCGGCGCTGGCTGCAGTGCCATTGGCGTCCTCACGCTGGCGTCCTGCGTCTTCCTTTTCAGTCACCGTGGGCAGGCCGCCGACATGGAAGAGGCAGACATCACTGAGGCCGGCGGCCGTTTGGAGACGCAGCGCGTGTTGACCCTGCGGGCAGTCGGGCGCGATTTCCAGCGTGGCCGTGATGCTCGAATCCGCATCTCCGCGACGACCGCGATCATCGTCTGCGGGAATTCCCCCCAACCCGGTTTTGACGGCTCTGATTTTGTCGGAGTCGAGGAAAAGAACGCTGCGAGGCTCGACGAGCGCGATGCCGTTGAATCTAACCTCCACCGTGCCGCCACGATGCCAGCCGCGCGGGGAGAAATTCGAGACGCGGGGCGCGCCGGCATCACCGGCCAGGACGGGCGCGGCGAGGAGGAGCAGAATCGCAGCGCGGGCTTCCAGTCTACAGGCCCGCAGAATAATGGCGGGCTGGAAGCCCACGCTACGGTTGGCGATGCCAGCGTGCGTCATGCGATGATGCCTTTGATAACCGCTCCGCCGTCTACGATTTCGATGGGACGGCCTCCGGGGGCCATGAGTTCCTTGTCGGCGTTGATGCCAAGCTGGTGATAGACGGTCATCATGAGGTCTTCGATGCGCACGGGATTTTCGTCCGGCTCGCTGGCCGTGGCGTCGGTGGAGCCGTAGATATTGCCGCGGGTAATGCCGCCGCCGGCGAGCATGGTGGAATAGACCCGCGCGAAGTGATCACGGCCGGCGCTGGCGTTGATCTTCGGCGTGCGGCCGAATTCGCTCGTCACCATGATGAGCGTGCTGTCGAGCAGGCCGCGCTCGTCGAGATCGGAGATGATGGCGGCCAGCGCCTGATCGAGCGGCGGCAGTTTCTTCTTCATATTATCCGCGATGCCGGCGTGGTGATCCCAGCCGTCATAGGCGACACTGACAAATCGCACGCCGGCCTCCACGAGTCGCCGCGCGAGCAGCAGCCTCATGCCTGGCTCGGTCTTACCGTAACGGTCAATCATCGCGCCGGATTCCTTGTTCAATTCAAACGCCGCGCGCGCCTGCGGGCTGCTGATCAGCGTGTAGGCCTGGTTGTAGAATTCATCCATCGCACCCAGCGCGTCGGCCTTCGTCTCCAGCGACTTGAAATGATCCTCAACCGCGCCGCGCATGTCTCTGCGTGCAGCAAATCGTTCCGCATCCACCTGGCTGGTCAGAATCAAATCGCGCACCTGGAAATTGCCGTTCGCCGGGTCGCTGCCGAGTCCGAACGCGGCATACTTCGCACTCAGATATCCGGTGCCGCCGTACTCGCGCACGTCCGGCACACCAACATAAGCCGGCAGGCCGTTCCGCGGTCCAAACTCGTGCGACACCACGCTGCCGAGACTCGGGTGCTTGATCGCCGGGCTCATGCGATAACCGGTGTGCATGGAATACTGCGCGCGCCCGTGATCTGCTTCGCGACCCGCCATCCCGCGGATGATGGTGATCTTGTCAGCGACCTTCGCCATGTTGGCAAAGTTTTCGCTGAGCACCACGCCCGGCAGGCAGGTCTTCACGACGCCAAGCGGCCCGCGGTACTCCAGTGGCGCCTCCGGCTTGGGATCCCAGCTTTCCTGAGCCGCCATGCCGCCGCCGAGGGAAACGTGAATAACGCCTTTTGCTTTGCCCTCTTTGCTCTCGTAGAACTTCTGATCGGCCTTCGCCTTGAGCCGGAAAAAATCACCGAGCGTCAGGCCAAGGCCGGTGAGGGCTCCCGCTTTGAGAAACGAGCGGCGGTGGAAGTCCGGGAGTCTGGTCATGGAGTGGATGGATGTTGCAGGGACGGCGGAAGGTATGCTTCATTTCAGCACCGTCCGTGCCGTAAGCGCGGTTTGCCGCCCGCATGTGCGGGACCGTGCGGGGCGCGGAATGACGAAGCCCGAAGGTCGAAATCTGAAAGAAGCCTGAAGTGACGGCCGGCGCGCGTCACCTTCATCATTCATCGTCTGGCATTCCTTCGGATTTCCTCATTCTGATTTCGTCATTACATTCCCATAGCGGTGTCGCGTTTCACTAACGGCCTGCTCACGCAGCCAGCGGGTGAGTTCGAGGCGGCCGTTGCCGGAAAAAGGAGCGTTAATCCAATTCAATCCGGCGGCGCAGGCCGCGCGCAGGACTTCGTCTGATGGCGTGACGGCCGTGCGGAGAAATTCCGCGCCGGCGGCGAGTTGCGGCAGTCGGGCGGCAAAGGCGGCGTCGCTCTCGCTGCCCGCACGGCTGATGGTCAGCGGCACGCCACAGATCGCTGCGGCGGAGCGGGCGGCGGATTCGATGGCATCATCGGCCCCGGCCAGTCGCAGCACCACGCCGCGGCAGGGACGATACCGGAAGATGTTGCTCTCACACTTCAGATCCGTCGGGTCATGGGATTGCGAGAAGTGTTCGCGCCATGCGGCGCGATAGTTTTCCGCGGCCCGCGCAGCATCGAGAGGGGCGATGTCATCACAGTGGCGGAAGAGATTCACATAATTCGGACCGCCGGCTTTTGACCCGGGGCCGATGCAACTACGCTTCCATCCGCCGAATGGCTGGCGCTGCACGATGGCGCCGGTGATGGCGCGGTTGATATACAGATTGCCGGCTTCCGCGGTCTCGCGCCAGAGGGCGATCTCCGCTTCGTCGAGAGAGTGAATGCCGGCGGTCAGACCGTAGGGCGTGGCGTTCTGGAACAGCATGGCCTCCGCGAGATCGCGCGCCCGCATGAGACCGAGCACTGGGCCGAAGCATTCGGTCTGGTGAAACCACGCGCCGGACCGGACGCCGAGTTTGATGCCTGGCGACCACAGGCAGGGATCGCTGCTGCTTTGGCGCGGTTCGAGGAGCCACTCCTCCCCTTCTTCAAGAGTTGTCAGGGCACGAAGGAGCGAATCGCCTGGTTCGCGAATGAGCGGCGTGACGATACTGGCATCATCAGTAGCCCCGCCAATGTGCAGGCTGGACGCCGCGTCGCGGAGTTGGCGGCGAAAGACGGGATCATCATAGACCTCAGCCTCCAGAATCGCGAGGCTGGCAGCGCTGCACTTTTGACCGGCGTGACCGAAGGCCGAGCGAACGATGTCCTTCACGGCGAGGTCACGGTCGGCGAGTGCGCTGACGATGAGCGAATTCTTGCCGCTCGTTTCCGCGAAGAGTGGCAGCGATGGACGCCAGCTTTGGAAGAGCCGCGCGGTTTCATAGGCGCCGGTGAGCACCACGGCGCTGGTGCGCGGATCCGTAATGAGGGCACGTCCGGTGTCTCCGTCATCGCAAGTGATGAACTGGAGAACATCGTGCGGCACCCCGGCTTCCCAAAGCAATCGGGCCAGCAGCCAGCCAAGGCGAGCGGTCTCCGGCGCAGGTTTGAGGATGACGGCATTGCCGGCCATGAGCGCGGCGAGCACACCTCCGCAGGGGATGGCGAACGGGAAATTCCACGGCGGTGTGATGACCGCCGTGCCCAGCGCTTTCGTCCTCAGATTTTCCGGGGCAGATCCGTTCACGGCGTAGTAATGCGCGAAATCCACGGCCTCGGAAACTTCAGCATCGGCATCCAGCGCGGCTTTCTTTCCTTCCTCACGCAGAAGGGTGATGATCTCAAAACGATGCGCGGCGATGACATCCCCGCACTGTTTCAGAATGGCGGCGCGTGAAGTGTCGCCGAACGATTCCCAGCCTGGCTGAGAAGCAGTTGCGGCATTGAGCGCCTTTGAGACATCCGTCAGTCCGGCGGCAGCGGGCAGCGGCACGGCCCCGTGCCTCAGAGCAGCGGCGGTTAGAGCATCACGGTTCTTCGCCTGAGTGAAATCCGTGTCCGGTTCATTCACAAAACCTGCCCCGGGGCGCGGTGGTGACAAGGCGCGCCGGGACGCGATGCTCACCACGTGCCGCCGCCTCCAGCCCTCACGGAACTTCTCCGCCTCGCGCAGCCAGGCTTCGCTGCCGGGTGTGAAGGCAAACAGACCGCTGAGAAAATTCCCCGGCACCGTGTTTTCATCCAGCCGGCGAATGAGATAAGCAAGTGCCGCGCCGAAGTCGCGGTCCTGCACCACCGGAGCATAGAGCAATACGCTGCCGGCGGTGTTGCGCACCGCCCGCGCCTGATGATTGGCCATGCCTTCGAGCATTTCGATTTCCACGGCATCGGCCGGTTCGCGCCGCCGGCTCAGTACGAGCGCGAGCGCGACGTCGAAAAGGTTGTGACTCGCGACTCCGACTCGCAACGCGCCGGCATATTCCGGGCGGCAGGCGAATTTCATCATCCGGCGGAAGTTCGCGTCGGTGTCCGCCTTCGTTGAGAAAGGGGCGGCATTCCAGCCGTGCAGTTCGGCCTCGACGGTTTCCATTGCAAGGTTCGCGCCCTTCACGAGTCTAACTTTCACCGGAGCCCCGCCATTCGCCGCCCGGGCGCGGGACCATGCGGCGAGTTCGCACAGAGCATTAAATGAGTCCGGCAGATACGCCTGGAGCACGATGCCGGCCCGGGCGGTCTGAAACTCCGGTTCGTCGAGCACGTCGCGGAACGCAGCAGTTGTCAGGGCGAGATCGCGATACTCCTCCATGTCGAGGTTCACGAATTTGCCGCCGGCCAGCGCGGCGCGGTAGAGCACCCGCAGCCGCTCTTTGGCTGCGGTTAGCGTCTCTGCGAAGGCTACGGGATGGATCTGGCTGAAGATGGCCGACAGTTTTACCGAGACGTAGTCCACATCGTCACGGCCGAGCAGGCGGAGCACAGCATCCAGCCGGTTGCCGGCTTCACATTCGCCGAGCACGGCCTCGCCGAGTTGATTCACATTTGTCCGCATCCCGGATGCCTGGCGCGAGGCGAGGTATTCGCGCAGCGGTGCCTCCTCCGCGGCAAGAATGACGCCGCTGCTGTCCTTCCGCAGCCGGCGGCGCACGGCGTTCATCACCATGGCTGGAAAGATCCGTGAGGCTGCGGCACCCATGACCAGCATCAGGCGATCAACGAATCCAAAACCCTGCGGCAGTCCGAAACGCCGCAGCACAGCACGCCAGCCGCGGGCGGAACGCGGTGCATCGCCGCTGCGGATGAGCCGGTCGGTCATCGCCATGCTTAACGATTTGGCGGCGGGATCAGCGATGAGACCGGCCATTTTCTTTGCCTGCGCCTTTTCCTTCGGCTGCATCCCGGCGAGCGCCGCACGCAACAGTTCTTCCGCCAGCGCAACGGCTTCGTCAGCGATCGGGGCGTCGTCATCGCGAAGGGTTTCCGGTGCCGGAGCGTGGCCGGACCGGGCAGGAGGGGAGTGGAATGCGGTCATGTTGGACAGTTGCCGGATTGCGTGCCGCGGTCTTTGGCGTTCCGATGCGCGGTGATGTCGAAAAAGCACAAATCATCCGCCCGCGGCCCGGAGTCGCCGGTGGAGCGCATGCGCCGCGAACTCTTCGCTGCTGTGCCCGGTATGGCCGTGCTCGAGCAACTCCTCGACCGCGCGGACGATCTCGTCTTTTGCATCAAGAACCGGAATGGTCAGTATCTGTCCGTGAATGAAGCCTTCCTGCGCCGCACGCGGCTAGCCGGGCGCGCGCAGCTCCTCGGTCGCTCGGCACGGGAGGTTTTCCCGGCGCTGCTCGCCGCCGGTTATGAGCAGCAGGATGCCGCCGTCTTTGCCAGCGGCAGTGAGGTTCGCGACCGGCTGGAGACCATCACGCACCGCGACGGCACATTTGGCTGGTACCGCGCGGACAAGGTGCCGGTTCGGGACGCCGCGGGTGAGGTCATCGCGATCGCCGGCATTTCGCGCGACCTCCACATTCCCGCGAGCGGCGACCCGCGGCTCGGCAGGCTAGCCTCCGTCGTGGACATCATCCGCCGCGATTTCGCGCAACCGCTGCGTATCTCAGCACTCGCGTCGAAGGCGGGGCTTTCTCCAAGCCGCATGGAGCGTCTCATGCGCAGCGTGCTGGGTGTCAGTCCGCGGCAATTGCTGACCCGTCAGCGCGTGGAGGCCGCTGCCGCACTTCTGCGCAATACGAATCAGTCGCTCAACGACATCGCGCTCGACTGCGGCTTCTGTGATCAACCAACATTTTGCCGTCAGTTCAAAGCCGCGACGAGTCTTGCTCCGGGTGCCTATCGCCGGATGGCCGGGATTGACTCGTAGTACGGGCATGGCGACAGCCTGCCCGTGTTTGCCCATTCCCGGGCCGCCTCGAATGGAGCCTAACTCGGCCAGCCTAAAGGCATGGCCGCGCTACTTTTTTGCGCCCGGTGAATTGCTAACCGCTGATTGCCGCCTTGCTGACTTTCGGATAGAGCTTGCAGAGCAATTCCGCGGCGGCACTGGCGAGGATGGCTTCGGCCGTGCCGGCGAGGACTTCTGCGCGGGGATCTTTTTCTCCGGCGCGTTTCCAGAGAGCATCCAGTTCGCCGCGGTGGGTCTCGATGACGGCCCGCGCCGCGGCGGGCCAGTGCGGCGGGTGTTCGCCGTCTTTCCATTCGCCGCGGCCGCGTCCGAAATGAGCGACGGCGAGATAAGTGACGAGGATGAGTTCCGCCTGGGCCGCGAAGTGTTCGGCGGTCCAGCGCACCGCGTTGTCGTCTCCGCGGGTCAGATTGTAGCCGCGGGCGAGGAGCCATGATCCGGCCCCGCCGATGAAGAGTCCGGCGACCGTGCCGCCGCCAAAGGACATGCCTCCAGTTTTAATGTCGGCGACGAGTCCCGCCGCCGCCCCTGACAAAGCGGCACCGACCGCGCTCCAGAGTGATTCGTTCACTTTTACCGGCACGCCAAAGGAATCCGTGCCCGCGGGTTTGAGGGATTCACTGGTGTGGCCTTCGAGCCCGTGCAGCCGAATGAGTTCATCCGTGGCCGTGATGGAACGGGTGGCGAGCCGTTCCGTGAGTTGGGCGCGCGCCTCGTCCATCTCGCTGTTCAAGGGCTGACGGCCGACGCCGATCTTTTGCAGCAGGGACTCTTTGCTAACGGTGACACGGTCCACGGCGCTGTCAGCGAGCTGGCGTCCCAGCGTTTTCATGCTGCGGCGGAAGACATCCAGATTCTTTTCCCGCCACGCGCTGCGGAGGTGGTTGAAGCTGTCGCGCTTCCACTCATGGAGCACGTGAAAGATTACTTCCATGAGTACTTCCTCCTGGACCCAGCAGCGGGCGAAGGCGTCGAGTCCTATCACCGCTTTGACGATGCCGTATTTCTCCAAATGGAAGCGCCAGTCGGCCTCCTCCATGCCCTCCTCGGCTGCGGGACGCGGCTGGCCCGTTTGATTGAGAAGCAGGACGACGGGTTTACCGATCCATGTCAGGATTTCCATCTCCATGTCCACATAGCCGCTGGCCGCGGGCTGCTCGCCGGCGTTGACGAGGTAGAGCACGACGTCCGCTTCGGACTGGACGTTCTTGATCGCCTGCTGGCTGCACCACAGAGGGCGGTCGCGAAAGCGGTCCCACATTTGCGTGAGCATCCAGCGGATCGGACTGGCGGCGAGACGGAGACGTTTGAGGAGCCTGGGCGTGCTGCCGAATCCCGGGGTGTCCCACAGCAGCAGGCGCTGCCCGGCTGCTTCGATCATCGGATAGGCGGTGGCGACGTCGGTGACGTGCTCCTGATCCAGGGTGTCGCCGACATCACGCCGCAGGAGGGTGCGGGCGAGTGTGGTCTTGCCCACATTGGTGTGGGAAATGAGACTGAGCGTGATGGCGTCGGCGGGCACGGCTGGTTAGGGGAAGGAAAGAGAGCGCGCGGCGGCGGCGGGATCGCGGCGGACGGCATCGTCAAGAAGCAGCAGTGTGAACGCACCTCCGGCAACCTTTTCCCAGCCGGCGAGACGCGCGGCGAGACGCTGCGGATACTCCGCAAGGGTGCGGAAGCGCGATTCGAAGCCTGACGCATCAAGGACGACCAGCCGGCGGCTGCGCTCCGTGCCCGCAGCGGCAAGGGCGCGAAGAAGCGCGCCGTGGACTTCATTCTCCGGCGTGGTGGCGAGAGGGAAAATTACGGCGAGAAACTGCGGTGCCGGTGTCAGGTTTGCAGACTCCTCTCCGCCATAGGGAACCGGCGGATGAAAGTCGGCGCCGACATGTGCGCCCCACAGGTGCTGGAGCACGAGCCTCAGGGTGTCGCGTACGCGGGGCCCGGGCTCGTAATGGACGGGCAGGACGTCGGCCTTTTGCGTGTGGCCGGACGAAAGACTGCGGCACACGGCGAGCCACGGGCCGAATTCCTTTTGAAAGTCCGGCTGCGCGCGCTGTACTTGGAGCCGCGCCCTGGTGGAGAGGAGCAGTCGTGGAATGCCGATGAACAGCAGCGCACTCGCGGCCCAGAGATGAATCCACGGCGCAGCGGGCTGGCGTTGTTCCTTCTCCAGCGGATCGGGCACCCTGATACCGGTGATGAGCGACGCCGGACCGAGCACGAGGCGGGTGAGTGTTGTCACCTGGGCACGCTCCAGAAAGGTGCTCTCCCAGGTGGCTTCATATTTCTTCGCAAGGCCGCGCACATACATGCCACCGACAATGCCGAAGGCGAGCGCGAGCGCGGCGGCGTGAAGCGTCCATTTCACTTTAGCCTGCTGCCGCGGCTTTTCCCATGCGGTGACTCTGGCGGCAAAATCAACGCGGGCCGCCGTGGCGGCATCGGTGCCGGGCGCGCGCCGCATGGCACCAGGTGCAGCGACGGGACGACGGCCGGCTTTCGAGTCGGTCCACAGGCTGATGGCGCTAACGGTGAGGTTCCACACGATGAGACCGAGCAGGGGGAAGGCGAGCAGATTGAGCGACCGGTCCGGCCCGAGTTCATTGACGATCCAGCCGAGGAGAAAGGCACCGCCCACGACCGCCCACGGTGCCCAGCCGGGCAGTTTTGCCAGCCAGGATGCTTCCGCGACCACCGGGATCTTTGGCGTCCCGGGGAGATCGGCGAGAAGGGCCGCGCGCCTGGTCAGAAAAGCCGCGTCTTCCGCGACATTCGCCATTCGACTGGCGGTGGCGCGGGCTTCCGCGGGGACGAGTGTGCCGGTGGCGTCGGCATCTTCAAGGCATTGCGCCCAGAGCACCAGGCGGGCATCGTCCGGGCGGAAGGTGAGGCGGCTGCGGGACATAGAGAACGGACGGGTGCGTTCCCCGCCCTTCGGAGACGGCCGGTTTTAGTTCTTGCCCTTCGCGAGGTAGGCAAAAGCAATGCCTCCCAGGACGAAGAAGATCGAAACGAAGACGAGGCCAAGTAGGATATCGGAAACCATACCACTTAGATATTCGCCGCCACGGGGGACGCCAGTGGATTTTTCAGGGATCTGAAAACACTTCGCGCCCCGATTTGCGGGAGGCGCTCTGGCGAACAGGGAAATCGCCCGGAATGCCCTTCCACGGCAATATCCCTGATCTGGAGCTGGCCTATTCCCCCGGGGAAGCCGGGGCTATTCCCCCGGGGAAGCCGGGGCGGGCAGTGTATGCTGGATGAGCTTGCTGGCCCATGGGATGAAGTGGGGCATGTTGGTGCGGTCTTCGTGACCGCCGTCGTGCTGGCGCCATGCGAGTGTGCCGTGGAGGAGGCCGGTATTGACAGGGGGCATGACGGCGGTGCGGTAGTCGTTCTTATCGCCGAGGTCGCGGGCACCGAGGAGGCGGAAGACGGGCCCGGCGGCGACGGCGGCCATGTAGCTGCCCTGCTGATCGAGCCATTTGGCGTCGCCCTTCTCCGGGATGCCATAACTGATAAAGACGGGGCGCGGGGCGCAGAGGGCGATCAACTGGTGGGCGTCCACGGGGAGATCGCCGGCGTTTTTGCTGCCGAAGGTGGATTCGGCGGTGCCGTATTTGAGGAAGTTGCCGGCCATCCAGTGGTATTCGCCGGAGCCGGTGAGGCTCTCCACGGCTTCTCCAAAATTCCGGCGATGGAGTTTGGCGCCGCCTTCTCCGGAGGAACCGACGAGGGCTAGCGCGAAGCGGGGCTCAAAGGCGAGGGTGATGAGAGCGGCCTTGCCGTAACGCGACACGCCTTCGATGCCGGTTTTTTTCGCGTCCACGGCGGGATCGGTTTCGAGATAGTCGAGGGCCCGCGCCGCACCCCATGCCCACGCGCGGAGGGAGCCCCAGTCGTCGGGCTTGCGGGGCTGGCCTTTGTTGACGAGGCCGATGATGCCTTTTGTCAGGCCCGCGCCATTGTCGGCATGGATGCTGTTGGGACTGACCATGGCGTAGCCCCAGCCGGCGGCGATGAGTTGCTCCGTGGAGGACGGGCCGGCAGCGGCGCCGCGGAAGAATCCACCCGGCCGGTCGGGTGCCGGTTCTCCCGCCCGCCGCGGAAAGCCTGACCCGCCGAATCCGCCGCCGAACATCATGAGCACGGGCACGGGGCCTTTGGCGTCCTTTGGAGTGACGAGGGTCATCTGGATTTTCACCTCGATGGACGGGCACGCGGCATTGTCCACCTGCCCGGCCAGCTCGCGGGCATTGACGGGAATGCCGCCCGCGACGCGGTCCGTCGCCTGCTGAGTGATGGTCCACGTGACTTTCGGCACATTCTTTGGCACGCGGCCGACGATCTCGCGCTCGAAGTCCTCGACGATTTCGGGGCGGCGTTGTTTCCACCACTGCTCGGCGGTCGTGACTTTGTCGGCGTTATTCAATGTGAGAACCTCCGGCAGATCCGGAAACGGATTGGCTTTGGCAGGATCGTAGTTGGCGCTGTTGGGCTGTCCCTCGCGGCTGTTGGGTCCGGGGCGCAGGGTTTTGATCCCGAGCTGGTCCTTCATGTTCTGATGGTCCTGCTGCGTCGTCCAGTTGAGCGGCGCGGGATCAACCGCAGGCGGAGCCGCCGTCTGCGCGGACAGGGTGCCGGCGGTCATCGCCAGGGTGAGCCCGAGCGCGAGGCCGGTGGACACCGGAAGGGTGCGGGGCATTCGGTTTTTCATAGGTTAAACACGCGGGATGGCTGGCGCTGGAATGCCGTGGCTAGCCGATCGGCGTCAATCTTTTTGTTGCGCCGGGCTGCGATATCACGGCCAATTTTTGCACGACATGCCGCGGAGTGCGAAGATGTAATTCGCATCTTCTATCAAGCCTCGACTGGCGAGTGCGAAGGGCAACTTCGCGCTCGTGTGCCCGGCATGGGCCTGAACTAATGAACATGAAACGATGACATCGGAGCTGATGAGAGCAACCGTAGCTGAACCGCAAGGCGACGCCCGT
>JANNVM010000324.1:0-5462 GCA_031414455.1 Verrucomicrobiota bacterium | reverse complement strand
CCCGGCGGCGTTAGTTACGCCAGTCGCGGCGGTCGCGGTGCGGCCCCGGGCGGCAGTTACGCCGGCGGCGGCAGTCGCGGTGCGGCACCCGGCGGCAGTTACGCCAGCAGTGGCGGGCGCGGTGCGGCACCCGGCGGCAGTTACGCCAGCAGTGGCGGACGCGGTGCGGGATCCGCCGGCAGTGGCGGACGCGGGGGCCAGGGAGGCCGCCGCTGAGAATTCTGCCAGGGTCTCATTTCGAGGGACGGCAGCGGCGCTTGATGGACGGCGTTAGCGCCGTGCGTGTGCCGACTTGGTTTTCAAAAGCTCGACGTCCTCTGCGGAGGGTGAGCCGGCACCGGCATCCCGCATCGCGAGTGCCCACTCATCGACAGTCGCCGGAGTTTGCAAAATCCGGCGTCCCGCGTCCGTCGCCGCCACAGGATCAATTTCGAACAGCACATCGAGGAGAAGCGCGCGCAGCGTGGATCAAACAGCGGGAGGAAACAGCGCAGCGGTGTTCATCGCGGGCAGGTTAGGCGAAGGCGGAGCATCACGCGGTGATACCGAAGCGTTTCATTACTTCAAAGACCATGCCGCGGCAGCGCCCGGGAGTGGCTTGCTTCCACCGGGCAAGATAGGCGGCGAAGGTTTCGCCCTCCTTCGATGGAGCGGTGTTCAGCCAGGTGACGGCTTCCCAGTAGTGCGGTGTCGTTTCGAGGAGACGCAGCAGGCTGAGCGAGAAAGTGCCGTTGAGGTCGCGGTTCACGGGGTTCTTCAGCAGCTCCGTCCGGTTTTTCTGATAGAATGCCGGGAGCCTGGAATCGGCGATGGCCGTGCGGCGGTCCATGATGTCCTCGGTGTATTCCGTGAAGCGCGGCGCGTAGGATTTCCAGGTTTCGTTCGGCGGCGACGTCAGCCACACCTGCGCCATGCGGCGGAGCACGAAGAGGGAAGCCGTTTCGCAGAGGCTTTCCTCAAACCAGAGGTTGCCTTTCCAGTCTTCGTCGAATCCACACAGAATGTGGCAGAATTCGTGCGCCAACTGATAGGCGTACTGGCACCAGTAGAGATCCCGGGTGTCGAGCTGGATCACGATTTCCCTGAGCGAGTTGCGTTTGTAATGAACGATCGGCCCCTCGCGACCGCGCAGGACGACGAAGCGCTCGAGCCTGCGCCCGGGAAAGAAGCGCCAGAGTTCCATCATCGCCGAGCTGAGCACCGCCGTGACGTCCGCGGCGGACGCCTTGCCCCAGCCTTCCGGCGCCAGCCGCCATGCGGGCAGCGATGGGTCGCCGGCACGCGCCGTCAGCGGCAGCGCGCAGGCGGCCGATCCCAGGAGAAACCGGCGGCGGGTCAGGATCATTTCTTCAAATGTTTGTCAGCAAAATCCAGATAGGCACCCCAGTCCGCGCGCGTGACATCGTGCGGACCGGTGCGGAGAAAGTAACCGATGGTGCTGCTGACTAGTTTGTCAGGAGGCGGCTGTTCGGCGGCGGTCATACCGTCGGTGCCGAGCAGTTTATAAACAGGCGAAGCGCCGAGCCCGCCGAGGAACTCGCCCTTCGGATCCGCCCACTGATCCTCCGTGGCGCTCGTGATGAGCAGTGGCCGCGGAGCGCTCAGCGCGATGAGCTGATGCGCATCGAACGGCAGTTCCTGCTCCTTCTCCGAGTACTTGGTCAAGTTGCCGCAGAACCAGTGAGGGAACGACGTGTTGAGCCGGCCCACGGTTTCGCCGAAGATGCGCTTGTTGAGCGCCGCGCCGCCCGCGCCGCTGTCGTTTGAAATGATGAGCGCGAACCGCTGGTCGGTGGCTCCGGCCCACAGCGCCGTCTTTCCGAGGCGGGAATGGCCCTGACAAATGACCCGCTTCGCATCCACGGACGGATCCTTTTCCAGATAATCCATGCCCAGGCTCATGCCCCACGCCCATGCGGCGATGCTGCCCCAGGTGCTGCCATTGCGGGCCGCTTCGATCTCCGGATAGAGCGCATGGACGCCGTTCTTCCATGAGTCATGGAAATCCGGATCAATGTCGCAGTAGCAAATGGTGGCCACGCCGTAGCCGCGGCTGGCGGCGTATTCGATCTGCCAGCGATCCGCTTCACAGCCGCGCGAGGCTTCGGTGGCTTTGTTATTTTCGATGCCTGACTTCCTGTCATCGCGGAGCCATGAGCGGCACAGGCGGATGCCGGGGTCTTTGCTCGCGCCCTGGTTGCCGTTGAAGTTGAGACCGAAGAGGACCGGCACCGGGCCTTTCGCATTCGCCGGCACGCAGAGCAGCAAGTCCATCGCCGGGCCGTCCGGCTTGCCGTTGAGGGAAATGCTGACCTGCTTGCGCAGCACCTTGCCGTCGAGCGCCGGCACGGGAGCCTCATCCACCTTGAACGACAGCGCGGGCCGCGGCGGTGCGTGGCCGAACATTTCCTTCTCAATGAGCGCGAAGGTCTGCGGCCGGCCTCTGCTCTTCCATTCTTCGGCAGTGCTGACCTTCGTGCCATCCTGGAGCACGAGCGGGTCCGGCAGCTTGTAGGGCGGCAGCTTTGATTCGTCGTAATTAAACCCCGCCGGCGCAGCCGTGGCGGTGGTGACGGCAGCGAGTGTGATCATGAGGGAAGAGCGCATGGGAATGGAATAGAGGTTCAGTATTTCAGACAACCCGACCGGCAGGCGAGGGAAATCTGAACACCGAAATCTGAAAACTCCACGGCGAACCTTGCCTTCCCCTTGCGCGCCCGCCGCGAACACGCCCTGTCCGCGTTTCCCCGCGCCATGCCTGACATCACGCTCCCGCTGCTCCTCACGGCTGTGCTGCCGGTCTTCCTCATCATGGGAACCGGCGCACTGCTGCGCCGGATCCGGATCCTGAGACCCGAGGGCGACAGTTCGCTGATCGCGCTCGCCGTAAATGTCACCTATCCGAGTTTTATCATCAGCAACATTGTCGGGAACGAAGCGCTGCACGATCCGGCCAACGTGTGGCTGCCCATCCTCTGCGGCGCAGGATTCATGATCTCCGGCGGCATCCTGGCATGGCTGGCGGCCCCGCTCTTCGGCATGAAGCACGGCCCGGTGCGCCGCACCTTCGCCCTGGCGTGCTCCATTCAAAACTACGGCTACCTGCCCATCCCCATCATGCGGGTGATTTTCCCTGACGGAAATTGGATGGGTGTGCTGTTCATCTACAGCCTCGGCATGGAACTCGTGCTCTGGACGCTCGGCGTCTGGCTGATGAATCCGCACACCAAGGGCGCAGTGAAAAACGTCTTCAATCCCGTGGTGCTTTCCATCGTCGTCGGTCTCGGATTGAATCTGCTGCCGTGGCAGGACTGGACTGCCGCCGGTCAGCCTGCCGCGTGGGCCCTGCTCAGCGTGAAGCGCGCCGTTCTCATGCTTGGCGAATGCGCGGTGCCTCTCGGACTGCTTGTGGTGGGGGCCACACTTTACGACCTCATGAGCCGGCCCGGCTGGCACGGCGACACGGGAGCAGCCGTCGGCGGCGTGGTCATGCGCCTCGCCTTGCTGCCGCTCATGATGCTCGGCGCGATGACGCTGCTCCCCGCAGCCGGCACGGAGTTCCGGCATGTCATTGCCGTCCAGGCCGCCATGCCTGCCGCGGTGTTTCCCATGATCATCGCCCGCCGTTATGGCGGCGATGAAGCCACCGCCATGCGCGTGATCGTCATCACCACTCTGGTGAGTCTGTTCACGATCCCGTTCGCGGTGAAGTTCGCGCTGCAGTGGGCTGGAGGATAATCCTGGAGGATCCACGGGCGCGAGCCGGGTGAACTCAATTCACCACGTTCACCGGCGCACCAGCGAGGAACGCCCTGACGTTTTCCACCACGGCATCCATGAGCCGCTGGCGCGACGCTTTTGCGGCCCAGGCAAGATGCGGAGTGATCAGGCAATGCGGTGCGGTGAGCAGCGGATTGTCCGCGGCAGGCGGCTCGGCGGAAAGCACGTCCACCGCGGCACCGGCGATGACGGCATTCCGCAGAGCATTGGCGAGATCCTGCTCCGCGATAAGCGGGCCCCGGCCGGTATTGATGAGAAAGGCCGGGGGTTTCATCGTGGCGAGGCGATCTGCATTCACGAGGCCCTGCGTTTCCGGCGTCAGCGGGCAGTGCAGACTAACCACATCCGCGCGGCGGAAGAGGTCGTCCACGCTGGTGAAAGTAACGCCGCCCCCGTCCGCCCTGGGCGTGCGGGTGGCGGCGATCACGTTCATGCCGAACGCCTGCGCGATCCGCGCCACGGCCTGACCAATGGCGCCGTAACCAACGATTCCCATCGTCAGTCCTGACAATTCCACCAGTGGCGTGCGCCAGTAGCACCAGTCAACCGAACGGGTCCAGTCGCCGGCACGCACCGAGTCGCTGTGCAGCCCGGTGCGCTGCGTGAGTTCCAGCAGCAGTGCGAACACGTGCTGCGCCACGGCGGACGTGCCGTAGCCGGGCACATTGGCGACGGGAATGCCGCGCTCTTTCGCCGCCGTGATGTCCACCACGTTGTAGCCCGTTGCGAACACGCCGATGAATTTCAGATCCGGCAGCGCCTCAATGACCGCGCGCGGCAGGGGAGTTTTGTTGGTCAGGATAATTCCGGCACCGGCGGCGCGTTCGAGCACCAGCTCCGGCGGCGTTCGGTCATAAACAGTGAGTTCGCCGAGCGCGGAAAGTGCAGACCAGTCGAGATCGCCAGGATTGAGCGTGTAGCCGTCGAGGACGACGATGCGCGGAAGCGGGGTATTCATGAATTGAATGGATTGACGACTTCCATCAGGGGAAAATCAGTTTCATTCTTTGTCACTACCGTCAGCCCCCACGCTCTCGCCGTGGCGGCGATCTGACTGTCGAGCAGTGGAGGTGAATACCTGGCAGCTCTCGACCGGTGTTCGGCGAGGCGTCCGCTCAGGCCGCAGCATGATCACGCCTGTCGTGGACACCATGACATCAAAGCGCCGCGCCGGATGGGCCTGCGCGGCCCGTTGGATTTCGGGCGGCAGGATGAGATGGCCCCGGGAATTCAGAATGGCAGTCATGCCCGGATCATAGTGTCAGCAATGGCAAAGGCAACCCGCCGCTGCCTGGTGCAGAATACTTCCGGACCAGAGCGCATATAACCAGGTAAGTACAGGCTCCCGCCGCGGACACTTTCTCTGCCAGTTCCGCAAAGCTCCGCTCCGCCTCCGCCCGCGGAAGTTTCGGCTCAGACGCAGCATTCGCCCCACCAGTCTTAAGGCTCCGCTCCGTCTCCGCTCTGCGACTCCGCCAAATGGTCGCCACGCGAAACCGGTAAGTTCATGGGAAACTTATCCCCGGCCATTGGACTGCGGTGGATGGTGGTCCAACCCGACTGAACGCCGCCCGCAAGAAGTTCACGGCCTGCCACATCCTCGAATATGGGCGTGGCCCGTTGTTTCTCCTGGAAACACCCCTTGAACGCGGGAGTGGCGGAGGAACTGTGGGTGCCCCGTT
>JANNVM010000323.1:0-15824 GCA_031414455.1 Verrucomicrobiota bacterium | reverse complement strand
CTGGCTATTACCGGCTTTCACGAAATCATTCTCTATAAAGGTGACGGCTCGGCACCCTCGGGACGACTGATAGGACTGTCCGAGCGCCTCACGACGGTGCGCTACAGTCCGGATGGAAAATTCCTCGCGGCGACTGGCGGGCTGCCGGCGCGCATGGGTGAAGTGCAGATCTGGCAAACGGCGGACGCGAAGCTGAAGCTCTCGGTTCCTGTCACCTTCGACACAACCTATGGCGCTTCATGGTCGCCCGACAGCAAGCTGGTGGCGTTCGGATGCGCCACGGACAAGAGTCTGCGCGCCATTGATGCCGATACGGGCGCGCAGGTGCTTTTCATGGCGAGTCACGATGACTGGGTGCTGGATACCGTTTTCTCGACCAAAGGCGATCACGTCATCTCCGTGGGGCGTGACCAGACGGCGAAGCTGACGGAACTGGCGACGCAGCGGTTCATGGACAACCTGACGAGTATCACTCCGGGCGCCCTAAAGGGCGGCCTTGCGGCGATCGACCGCCATCCCCAGCGGGATGAAATCCTCGTCGGCGGCGCCGACGGCGTGCCGCAGATCTATCGTATGGTGCGGCTGGTGCAGCGGCGCATCGGGGACAATTCCAATCTCGTGAAGCGATTCCCTCCCATGGAAGGCCGCATCTGGAGTGTGCATTACAGTGCGGACGGAAAGCGGGTGCTCGCCACCTCCAGTCTCGATGGCAAAGGGGCCGTGAATATCTACAATGCGGACTTCAACACCGCGCTGCCTGACAACATCACAGGCATCTTCGGCAAGGTCAGCACCTCGCGCAGCGCCGAAGAGAACGCCGCGGTGGAGAAGTATCAGACCGAAGGAGCGACGCTCCTGCATCGCGTGGAAATGCCCTGCGGAATCTACACCGCGCAGTTCAGCCCCGACGGGCACACGATCGCCGCGGCGGGACAGGACGGCATGGTGCGGCTCATCAGTGTCGCAGAGGGCAAAGTCTTGAATACGTTTCTTCCGGTCACGCTCACACCGGCGGTGACCACACCAATCCGGTGAGCAATGCCCCTGCCACGGGGGGCGTGAATCTTTCGATTCCGTCACATTGAGGAATTTGCCTATGTCGCAGAATGTGCAAGGATGAGCGCGACATTAGAAGGAGATCCCCAATGCACCCCACCGGAAACAAGACTCTCTCTGCACAATTGGATAATGGACGGGTGATCCTGTCCTGCCGCCGCGGGACCGCGGATGATGTCACGTTCTACGTGCGCAGAGACAATGAACCTGACTTCACTCCGCTTGACGACGACGGCGAGCGTGTGGTGGACGACCGCCCCAAGCTTTTCGCCGACCGCCCGGAGGTTAGGTGCTACTTCGCCATGCTGCTCTATGGCGGGGAGGAAACGCGGCTGAAGAGCAACGAAGTGGTGCTCACTGTTCCCTGACGGAACCGGTGAAAACCCGCGGTGCCGGACAGCGGCAGGATTAATCCTCCAGCCAATCCGCCCGCCGGCGACAACGATCACGGCCGCTCCAGCCGACTCTTTGTCCGCGCCCGATACCTGGCGCCCCGGGGACTGGCGCGACCGTTGCCCCGCAGTTCATAATTTGACCTGCTGCCAGGACGGTGGTCCTTTTGGGGCGTTGCGGCATTGGCCTGCACAATGGGTACGGGTCCCCATTCCCGCCCTTGCCAAGAACGGACCGTAAGACAAACTCCGCCACCTTTCCTCCAAACCTTATTTATTCTGCGCATGAGCAGCACTACACTCGACCAACCTGTCCCCGCCGCCGCGACTGAGGGCGACCTCCACCTTCATAAGATCAGCAACGCGGTCATCCGGCTGGCGGGCAATTCCCAGGACGGCATCCAGTCCATCGGCGGATTCCTCGCCCGGCTCGCCGGGCGCACGCAGCAGGACGTGATGACCTATATGACGATCCCGTCCACCATTAGCGGCGGGCCGTCCATCTTTCAGGTTCACATCGGCAGCGGTGAAGTGCTCAGCGCGGGGGATGAAGCCGACTGGCTGGTGCCGTTCTATCAGCACAGTTATGACGACCACCTCTCCTCGCTCCGCAAAGGCGGCTGGGTGCTCTATGACAGTGATCAGGTCACTCCAAATCCCGATGACAAGGAGCACCGCTACGTGGGTGTCCCCATTACCAGTGCCACCGTGGAGGCCCTCGGCGGCACCACGAAGGACAAGGGAAAGAACCTCTTCGTGCTCGGCCTGCTGTGCCACGTGTTCAAGCTGAACCGCGACAAGCTGGCGGCGATCATCGAGCGGCAGTTCGCCGGCAAGAAAGACGGGAGCATCCTGCGCAATGCGATGCTGGCGTTCGACACCGGCTATGCCTATCAAGTCGGAAATCTCCTCGATGAGACGTTTGAATTTAAACCCGGGCACCGCTCGGAAGAACATCGCCTCACGACGGACGGAAATCAGATGATGGTCTGTGGCCTGCTGGCGGCGGGCGTCCGCTACGGCGCGGGTTATCCCATCACTCCGTGGTCCAGCATCATGGAATCCCTGCGCAGTGAACTGCCCCGCTACGGCGGCATCTTTATTCAGACAGAGGATGAACTGGCCGCCATCAGCGCGACGATCGGATTCGCCTTCGCCGGACACCTCGCCGTCACCGGCTCATCCGGCCCCGGCCTATCCCTGAAGATGGAAGCGCTCAGCTATGCGAGCATGGCCGAGATGCCGGTTATCGTTATCAATGTGCAGCGCGGCGGCCCCAGCACCGGCCTGCCCACGAGCATGGAGCAGAGCGATCTCATGCAGGCCATTTACGGCAGTCATGGCGACAGCCCGCGCGTGGTCCTCGCACCGAAGGATGTCGAGGACTGCTTCTACATCGCCATCGAAGCGGCGCGCATCGCCCGCAAATACTCCTGCCCAGTCATCATTCTCAGCGACCAGTCGCTCTCCAGCCGCATCGAGGCTTTCCCTGAGCCTAACCTCGAAGAATGGTTCACCGAGCCGGTGCTGGATCTCACCCCTCGCGAGGAATCATGGAAACCCTATCCGCTCGACGCTGACGTCAATCACGCCCCTCCCGGAACAAAAATGCTCGGAGGCAAGTATCCTGTCATTTCAGGCCTCGAACACGACGAGTGGGGCCACCCCACCAGCAGCCCGAAACTGCACACGCAGATGACCGCCCGCCGCCGCGATAAACTCAAGCGCCTCGCCGGGGAAATCGAGGTTCCCGCCGTCCACGGTGACGCCGGGGGTGAAGTTCTCCTCATCGGCTGGGGCAGCCCCTCCGGCAGCGTCCGCGAAGCCACGGACCGCCTCCGCGCCCAGGGCCGCAAGGTCGGCTGCATGACCATGCGCCACCTCCACCCCATGCCAAACGGTCTCGAAAAAGTATTCGCCGGCTACCAGCACGTCGTCGTCGCGGAGATCAACGACCAGGGCCTCTACGGCCACGGTCAGCTCGCGACCCTGCTCCGCGCCCGCTTCTGCGATCCGAAGATTCAGTCCGTCACCAAAACCGACGGCCTCAGCTACCAGGTCCGCGAGATCATCGCCGGCGTGGAAAAGTGCGTGAAAGGCTGAACGAAGCGCGCTACACTTCCGGCCATGAACGAGGAGCCGCACAGGTTTAAACATGGTCGCTGGCTGGCAGTCGTGATTGTTGCGGCCCTCTTGTGGTGCGGCTGTGTCATTCGAGCCGGATTCCTCGACCAGGAGCGCCGGGCCTTGGTTCAGTGGGAGCCGGGAGAGCCCATGCCGGCCGCTGATGAGTTCCCTCCGCTCTGGATTGCCATTCCAGGATTCGCCATTTTCGCAGTGCTCGCGGCTGGTTTCGTTGCCGCTCCCGTTCTGCTGCTGACGGATGCCCGCCGCCGCTCTCCGCTGGTCAATCAGGAATGGTAGGACATCTTCACCCATTCAGACATGTCTATTGTTCGTCACCGCCTCAATGTCTCAGACTTCTGCCGCATGGCAGAAACCGGCATCCTGCGTGAAGACCAGCGCGTGGAACTTCTCGACGGAGAATTATACGATATGATGCCCATCGGAGAATTTCACGCCACTCTGGTGGACATCCTGACCCTGCTTCTTGTCGAGCAGTGCCGCCGACGCTTTCAGCCCCGCATTCAGAACCCACTCAAGCTTGATGACCACAGCATGGTGCAGCCGGATGTCACCCTGTTGAAACCCCGCCCGGACTTTTATGTCCATGGCGCACCCGGACCGGACGATGCCCTCCTTGTCATCGAGGTCGCCGATTCCACGCTCGCTTTCGACCAGCACGAAAAACTCCCCCGCTATGCCCGCGCCGGCATTGAGGAAGTCTGGATCGTGAACGTCCCGGCGCGCCAGGTGGAGGTTTATCGCGAGCCGAATTTCCTCAATTACAGCAACACCACCATCCTCAACCCTGGTCAGAGTGCGTCGCCCGCGGCCTTCCCTGATATTTCCATTCCCGTGTCGGACTTGTTCCGCTAATCTCCCGCGATGAACGACCCGCAACACGATGCCCTGCTCGAAGAACTCCGCAAACTGCGCCGCGAAGTGAGTGTGCTTAAACGCGTGAGATGAAGGGATTGGAGGCGCTTGGGCAGAAGCATGTCTTGTCGCTGCTCCCGCCACGTTGAATCCATTCGTCCGTGTCGCTGTCAATTTGCCGGTTTCACATCCGTCCGTAGCGGGAAAGGGAACGGCTCACCTGACAACCCATGACACCTGTCGCCCAGCCTGGAACCGTAACGGCATTTTTGCGCGACCTGCGCACCACGGGTGCGCCGTCAGTGCGCCTCTCTGGTGCCGGAAAACTCGACGACTGCCTCCGTCACATGGAATTCGATGCGGCCGGCGATGCCGGACTCGGCGCGCTGCTGCGGGAGTGGCACACTGAGGTGTGTGAAGAGATCGCCGGGCCGGCGCTGGCTTTTGATGAAGCGGCCGCGCGCTGGGGTGCCGCCATCCTGTTCCGCGCGGCGTGGTTCTATCTGCACCGCGATGCCGACGCGACGCAAATGACCGTGCTGCTTGCGGTGCCCCTGCCCGTGCCCGTTACCGCGGCGGCCCTGCTTTCAGCGGACCTGACACTGCGCTATTTGCCGGAGATGTATCGTCTCGCGCGGACCCTGGCACCGGGTGATCCGCTGCTGGCAGCGCTCCAAAATCTCGCCGCCGCGCAGCCGTTGTCCGGCGCCGGTCTGCCGCCGGAGGAAGACCGCATCCGCACGCCGGAAGCGGCGGCCTGGCAGGCGATGCGCGCGCATTCAGGTCTGTGGCGTCTGTTCATTGATCGCGTTATCGCCGCGCAGGCGCGCTGGTGGCTTTCGCATCCTGACGTGAAAACCGCCGTGCGCCGGGCAGCGGGGGCATTCGCCCGGGAACTCGTTCCCTCGCTGGACCTTTCTGATTCCCCTCTTCCTTCCCTGACATGACTGTCCTCGATCCCGATTCCCCGGCGCTCGTCGCCGCCCGCGTTTTGCAAACTCATGCCCTCGCCCGGTTGAAGTCACTCTTCGTCGGCAAGGACGAGATCATAGACCTCATGGGCGTTTGCCTCGCGGCGGGCGAGAACCTCTTCCTCCTCGGCCCGCCGGGCACGGCCAAGACGGCACTCGTTCATGAACTCGGACGCTGCCTTGAAGCGCGATCGTTCGATTACCTGCTGACAAGATTCACGGAGCCCAACGAACTTTTCGGCCCGTTCGACATCCGGCGGCTGCGCGAGGGTGAACTCATCACCAATACGGAAGGCATGTTGCCTGAGGCCGATCTCATCTTTCTCGACGAACTGCTCAATGCGAACAGCGCCATCCTGAACAGTTTGCTCATGGTGCTCAATGAACGCATTTTCCGCCGCGGACGGGAGACGCGGGCCATTCCGGCGCTGCTGGTGGCTGGTGCGAGCAATCATCTGCCGGAGGATGAGTCGCTGCGCGCGCTCTTTGACCGCTTCCTGCTTCGCGTGCGCTGCGGACCGGTCCCGGATGCCTCACTCGGCGCGGTGCTTGATGCGGGCTGGCGTTTGGAATCTTCTGCAGCGCCGCCGCCGGTTCTCAGTGCGGAGCATGTCAGGGAAATCCAGCGCGCGGCGCGGCTCGTGAATCTCACCCCTGCCCGGGAGGCGTTTATTGATCTGGTGCTGAAATTGCGTCAGGCCGGCGTGGCCATTTCCGATCGTCGTGCGGTGCGTCTCCAGCGTGCCGTAGCCGGCAGCGCTCTGCTTGCGGGCCGCACGGAAGCTCGCGTGAGCGATCTCTGGGTCCTGGCGCACATTTGGGACCGTGAGGAGCAAATCGAAATCATCGCGGCACTCGTGCGTGAGACGCTCCGGCGCGGCGGCATGGCGCAAGGCGATCATCCTCGCGCCCATGACGATGAGGCGCCGGATCCGGAAGCGCTCGCTGCTGCTCTCGACTCCCTCGCCGTGCGGCTGACGGCGCATCCGCCTGACGCCTCCGCCTCCGATGAACTCCGCCTTCTTGCCGCACGCATCGAGTGGGTGAAAAACGAAACCACCCGCCGCGCTCTACAGGAGAAGAGCGCCGCCCTGTGGCGGAGCGTGCCGGCCTAATATGTTGATTTCCGAACAGGAGGTAACGGAGGAAACAGAGATGCAGATTCCGCAACTTGCCCAGGATTCGTGAAATCCCCGCCACCCCCGGAACCGCCCTGCAAGTTACCGGTAATTCTTTTTCCGAGCTTCTCTGTTACCTCTGTTACCTCTGTAATCTCCTGTAAAACCCTCTCCTGCCATGCTCCTCCTCCGTCTCCATGCCGATGATGCCGCAGCGCTGGGCCCGCACCGGACCAGTGCGGGCTGGGCATTGTGTGAGGACGGCGGCGCGCTGTGGCTCCAGTGTCCTGACACAGCGGAGGCGGACTGCGCGGCGCTGCCCTGTGCGGGGCGTTACCGCTCTGATGCCGGCGGACTGCTTACGCCGCTGCATGGCTCGCTGCCGGTAGCACGGGCGCCCGCCGTTCCGTGGTTGCCGCTGGCGGAGACACTCACGGTGCAGCCGGTGATGCCGGTCATGCCAGGGCGCACAAGGGAACGGCCCGGCATTTCGCTGGTGCGCACCGGGAACGAGGCTCCGGCTCAGGCGCTTCTGCTGCCGCTCCCGGTGCTCGCAGCATGGGTGGAGAATGCCCCTCGCCTGCGACTGGAGCGATTGCAGTTCGCCGCCGCAGCGGACGGGCGCACATTTGTCAGGGGAGTGCCGCTTCCGCCGGTGCCAGGTGCGCCGTATTATTTCTGCGGCACACTCGCGCTGCCGTGCGGCTGGGATTTTGCGCCGCATGTCTGGGCAGGGTGGGTGGAGAAATCCCTTGCCGTGCCCGCGGAGGCGCTGGCCCTCGTGCATGAAGATTCACGCATTGAAATGATAGGCGCAGAAGGATTCGCGCCGCTCACCCTGGCCGCCGTCCGCCGCACGCTTGTGACACTGCCATGAACAAGCGCGCCGCCGTCAATTACATCATTCCTCCGCCGCCGGAGCGTGTCCCGACCGGAGCGGATGGCATTGAACACCCCGCTCATGAAACGAGGCCCTATCTTTGGCGATGGGACGATGATTTCTCCTCCATCGTGTGGACGGGCGATACCACAGTCTGCGTTTGGGAGGAACTGCATGCGCTGCTGCACTACCTCGCGCCTCACGGCCTGCCGCCGGTGGGCAGCATTCTCATGGTGCTCATGGCCTGCCAGCAGAAAGCCGCAATCGTCTCTCGTGATGCCAAAGATCAGAGCAGTTCGACGCTGCGCATAGATGAACCCGTTGCTCCTTATCGCCGGCTGCTTCCGCGGCTCAAGGAAGTGCTGGGACATGTGCAGGCGTTGCCCGCGGATTTGCGCACCGGACTTTCGGCGCGGGCTCATTTGCTGCGCACGCTTTTTGAGGATGTCGGGAACCGCCAGCCGCCGGATGTGTCCCGCGCCATTCTTGAACAGGTGGACATTTGGGGAATTGAAGATCTCGCGCTTGAGACGCCCAACTATGGCTGCGGCCCGCGGCTCCTGCGCGACCTCAAAGCCCTCGCCACCGTACACGAGCGCCGTGATCTGCCGCGGCTGGAGTCGCTGCTGCGCATCGGCCTGGAGGATGTGGACATTCAGCCCGCGCCCGTGCCGGAACCTGAGCCGGAGCCGGGCGAATCCGCGCTGCCGCTGCTCCGCCAACTCGAGGTCCACCGCGATGCCGAGCTTGCTGCTGTTGCCGGGCTGGCACGCCGCGTCGTCGCCATGTTCTCGCTGCCCCGCCCGGCGGGACACCCGCAGGAACTTCCCGTGGGCGGCATTTCCGACATTACCAATCGCGGGCCGCTCGACCGCCTGCTGCCCGGTGAACTTGCCTACGACGATCTCACGCTAACTGCCCGTCTTGCCAATAATGAAGCGCTCTATTACCGCCGTGACACGCCGCCGGACGAACCGGCCACGGAGCGGGTGATCCTGATGGATACCGGCATTCATCTCTGGGGCACGCCACGGATTTTTGCGCTCGCCGCGGCGCTGGGACTTCAGGCCGGAGCCGCGGAAGGGGAAAGCGTGAGTGTCTTCCGCCGCGAGGGCGCCGCATTCCGCCCGCTCGCGTTAGGCTCCGTCGCTGCGGTGCGTGATTGCCTCACGTCGCTCCACGCTGCGCCGGATCCGGAAGATGCACTGAACGCCTTCACCCCGGAGGAGAGCGACACCCTGCGGCCGGATGTGTTTTTTGTCAGTATCGCACGGCAGCGCGAACCCGTGCGTCGCGCGCTGCACGGTCTTGCGTTGCGCATCGCCGCCGCGGGTGGACGGTTTTATGTCGTCACCGTCAGCCGCACCGGCGCATTGGAACTCGCCACCCGCACCGCCGCCGGTACCCGCGTGCTTGCCGGCGGATGGATTGATCCTGACACAATTTTCCGCACTCGGTTGCCCGGAGAGGACATGCCCGGGGTACAGCTGGAGGGCCGGCTGTTCAACCTGCCGGAAGTCATTCGGCATCTGGGGTTCTACAAAGTGCAGTCGCCGCCGTTTCAGATTCCTGTGCAGTTGACGAAACCCGGCGAGTCCCGGGCGGAGTTGATGGGCGTGCCGCTGTCCGCCGGCTTCGATTCCGCGGGCACACTCATCATCCGCGCGAGCGGAGGTTATTGGGAACTGCCGGTGCCGAATATCATCTTCAAGAAGACCGGCAAAAGCATGTTGTCGGCGGTGCGGCCGTTTGGGGGCGTGCACGATATCACGTCCTGGAAGGCTTGGGGTGATCCGGAACTGGATCCCCCGGCAGCCTCGTACTATATCGCCGAGTGGAATCCTGATTGCCGCCTCATCTTCGACACGGGTGGCGTGCTGCACATTGTATTCCATGACATGCACGGAGTTGTGGAAATTGCCGTGCTCTGCCTCCTGAATAAAGCCACCGCCGCATGGGTGCGCCACTGGCCGGCGGGCAAGCAGCATCTCGGTGCGAAAGCTTGGTTTGCCGACGCGACCGTGGAAGGCCAGCCGGTGGTGAACCTAACGCCGCTCATGCAGCGTTTCTCCGGCATGGCGCGATCAGTTGTAATCCCTGCCAAATGAAATCACTCCCGCTCAGACTCCGCGCCTGTTCCGTTCCGCTGCCTGTGGCCGCGGGCTGGCTGGCATCACCGGACGCGGAGTCGTGGCTGCGCGAGGCGCGACGGATTTGTGAGGCAAATGCGCGGGCGGTGGTGAAGTTCTATCCGCTGGCCGTGTCGTTGCACGATCATGCGGTGTCGGGGGTGATCATCACGGTGAGCGGTGCGGAGGTGGCGCTGGAGAAAATCTTTGGCCCGCAGGTGCAGCGGCTGGGAATGGCAGTGCCGGGTGTATTGGTACCGGTGAATTCGAGGCTGGAGCCGGCGCTGACGGCGGAGGAACAGCGGCGGCTGTTTCCGTGGCCGGTGCAGTTCGTCCATCCGGTGCTCGGCGTCACGGGATTCGATGAAGCGGACGCCATCACACCGGAGCAGTTGCTGGCGCCACCGGCCGTGGAGCGCATGGCCTGGTATGCTGCGGTGCCCGGGCCGGTTGAGCCGCCGCCATTGCTACAGATCACACTGCTCCATGACGTGAGCCTTGAGGAACTCATGGCCGGCGAGGGCGGCGACATCGCCAGCCAGCGGCCTGACAAAATCAAAAAGCCCGGTGCGCCCGGCAGCGGCCTCCTCGACCGCGCCGCCGGAGCGGCGGGCAGCGCCATCGGTGCGCTGGGAGCTGGTGCCCTCCGTGCTTTCGGAGCCGGGCGTGCTGCGGACCGGCTTGCGCAGTGGAGCCGGCGTCAGTGGGAGGAAGTGATGGACCGCCGGAAGAAGGAACTGAACCGGCTGCTCGACCGCTTTGATAAAGACCTGCTCGAAGCGCTGCGTCACGCCATTCCACTAACAGGTGCTGAATCCCGCCGGGGTACTGCGCCGCAGCCTGGCTGGCGGCTTGGCGCTCGCTCCATGAATCTCGATTCGCGCAGCCACGGCAGCGGTCCCGTGGATGTCTGGAACATTGAGAACGACATGCGTCTCAAGCTGGAGCGCCGTTATCGCGATGCCGCTGCCAGGGAAGCCGGTGCGGGGCATTGGGGCCGCGCGGCCTATATCTACGGCGAACTCCTCGGCGACTGGAACATGGCCGCGCAGATGCTGGAGAAAGCGGGCCGCCCGCGTGAGGCCGCCCGGATTTATCTGGATCGCCTGCGGTCCGGCGCGCGTGCTGCCGCATGTTTGGAAAAGGCCGGTCTGCTCGCCGAAGCCGCGGCGCTCTATCGCGAAGCCGGAATGCACGAAAAAGCCGGCGACCTTCTCGCCGCACTTGGTCAGGAGAAAGCCGCGCGCGAGCAGTGGCAACTCGCGCTCCAGCGGCTGGCGAGTCCGCTCGACCAGGCGAAACTCCTCGAAACCAAACTAGGCGATCCTGACCGGGCGCTTTTTGTGCTGGACCGCGCCTGGCCCGGAACGCCGCACGCGCAGGCGTGTTTTGAGGAGGAGTTCGCATTGCTGGGACGCCATGAACGCCACGCTGAAGCGGCGGAAGTGCTTGCCCGTCTGGAGCGGAATCCCAGGGCGCGGCTTAGCCCTGTGACCGCGACCGTCACCGCCCTGCGGTCGGTTTTCCGTAGCTATCCTGACAGTGCAGTTAACGCCCGCGCCGCAGAGTTGGCCTTGCAATTCTCCGGCGAATTCCTCGCCCGCGAGCCACAGGGCACCTCGGCCAAACAACTCCTCGCCCTGCTCCCGCAGTTCGCCCCCGGCGATCGCATTATCAGCCGCGACGTAAACCGTTTCAGTATTGGCCATAACAAACCGGCGGTGCCTCTTCTGATGCGCGGAGGGAAAACGCTGCGGTCAAAGGAGGTGGTGGAGCTTGTGCCGGCATTCGAGTGGACTACTGCGTGGCATTCTCTGGCTGCGTGCGAGGGCGGGTTGTCAGCGGTGGGGACATGCTACGACGCAAAGGACAAAGTGACGCTGTACTTCCGGTGGCTTGAGCGGCCAGACGGACGCAGCTACGCCATGGGCGAGCGGGTGCCGGATTTTCCGGGGAAACTGGAGCACATTGTCTGTCCGCACAGCACTCTGTCAGCCGTTTTTCTTCATCGTGGAGACCGCTCGGCATTCTGGGTCGGCCATGAGGGACGGTGTGAGATCAAGGACACCCTCGCCCTTGGCCGGAGCGACGATGAATTCCTTCTGCTCTGCCACAAAGCAACTGCCGGGCTTGTCGCAGAAACCTATGGTGCTGACGGTGGCCTTCGCCGCTCCCGCGTCCTTGATCTCGCCCCGCCGGAAATCAAAAACAGCGACTGGTTCGCAGGTGGTCATGGAGAGGATATCTGGGTGGCAGGGCCGTCGGTAGCCTGCTGTGTGAACGGGAAGATTGAGTTTCAACAGACACAGTTGAATGGGCCGGTGACTTGTCTCGCAATTGCGCCGCCGGTGTTGAGTTCTCAGGCCATCGCCATCGCGTCCGGCGAGGCTGTTCTGCTCATTCCGCGCGGGCAGGAACAGCCGATGGAGTGCGTCAACCTCTGGTCAGGCACCGGCGGCGTCCCGCCCGTGGCTACCTTCACCCGTGATGGCCGCGCCGTCATCGCTGACGCCCGCGGCGGCGTGGTCTATGCCCTGCGGAAGTCCTGCGCCAAAGCCGCGGACATCGTCATCCCGCCCGGCAGCGGCGATCTTATTTCCGCCGCACCCTATGGCACACAGGGCTTTGCCTTTCTCACCGGCACAGGGAAAGTGCTGATCTATGGCGGGTAGATGGGCCTCGTCCGCCTCCTGCCCCCCGTCACGCTGAGGAGCGATTTTGGCAAAAACACGGCCTTTTCAAACTCAATTCAGCACGTTAAACGTCCCACCTTTCCTCCCTCCATCATGTCCACTGCCACCGTTGCCACTGCTGCTCCCACTGACAAGCTGACCAAGAAAGCCCTCACCGCCGACCATCCGACCTGGTGTCCGGGGTGCGGTGATTTCGCGGTGCTCGCTTCCTTTTACCGGGTGCTTGAGCGGCTTCAGATTCCGCATGAGAAGATCGTCACGATCGCCGGCATCGGGTGCTCGTCGCGATTTCCGTATTTTGTGAACGGTCACGGGCTGCACTTCATCCACGGGCGCGCGCTGCCGCTGGCCACGGCTGTCAGCCTGGCGCGGCCGGATTGCCATGTGTTCGTCTTCGGCGGCGAAGGAGACGGGTTCTCCATCGGCGGCAATCACCTCAACCACGCCGCGCGGAAGAACGTGAACATCACCTATGTCATCATGGACAACTTCGTCTATGGCCTGACCAAGAAGCAGACCAGCCCGACGAGTCCGCTCGGCTATAAGTCGAAGACCGACCCCGCCGGTGCGATTGATCAGCCGATCAACCCCATGAAGCAACTGATCGCCGCCGGGGCGACGTTCATCGCCCGGTCCCACGCGAACCAGGTGAACCACATGTGTGAGATGTATGAGCGCGCCATCAAGCATCAGGGCTTCAGTGTCGTGGAGACGCTCAGCGAATGTGTCATGTTCTATGCCGGCGCCTTCGATGACGGCAATCCCCGCAAGGGCGGCAAGTTTGACATCATCCAGGAGAAGAAATACGACAACACTCCCGAAGACGAACTCCGTCACGACGTGACCGACGAAGCCGCAGCCTACAAAATCGCCGGCGAGCAGTATCCAGGGAAATTCGGCGTCTTCTACGACGTGGACCGTCCGTCGAAGAACACACTCGAATACAAGTGGATCGAATCCACCAAAGCGAAGATGAACGGCATGACCGGCAAGGATGTGCTGCAAAAGCGTTTTGACATGATGAAGTAACGGAACGTGGGTGGAACTTCAGCCTCTGCGCTGCCGGATCACGTCGCTTGGACCGACAAAGATTTTACATTTGGGAAGTCCCTCCCTCTCTGGAAGTGTGCATACTCCCCGGCATGACCCGGACCACTCTTTTGCTATCGCTGGGCTTTGCCGCCGCCCTCTGTGCCGGCGCATGGCTCTTTCAGGAAAATCATAACCTCCGCCAGGAACTGTCGGAGGCGGAGTCGTCCAGGGTTCCACCCAAATCAGCCAGACCATCAGCGGCATCCACTCAGCAGGCGTCAACACATCAGCCTGGTGGAGCGGCAAAAAAGGATGGCCCTGCCGCTCGCGGCGGACCGGCCGCGGGTGTGGCGGCCAATCCGGGCTCCGCTCCGGCGGGGAAGGAGTCTCTGCACATCACTGACAATGGCGACGGAAATTTCACGGTGAGCGATCCGTTGGGCACTTGGCAAAAAGTGATGTCTCCCGGTGAACTGCGGGAGCTTACCCGCTCGATGGATGCCGCGATGCAGGCCGCGGTGACGAAACTGCCCGGCGGTCCCTCGTGGAGTCCCGGTCGCGCGGCCGGCCCTCCGGACACGGCAAATCACGGCGACTACTCGACCGCATGGGCTTCGCAGAGCCAGGATGGCGGCAAGGAATGGCTCCAGGTGAAGTATCAAAAGTCCGTCGAGATCAGTGAGATCAACATTCACGAGACCTACAATCCCGGGGCCATCTCCAAAGTCAGTGCCCTCATGCCGGACGGCAGCGAACGGGTGATCTGGCAGGGAACGATGAATCCGGAGCAGGATGTTATCGAGCGTGCGGTGAAAGTGCCTCCTGGCGTGCGCAGCGATCAGATCCGCATCGAACTCGATACCAGCCGCGTTCCTGGCTGGAATGAAATTGATGCCGTGGAACTCGTCGGAAAGGACGGTTCGCGTCAGTGGGGCAGAGAATCCACCGCGAGCAGCTATTTCGGTCAGGGCAGGGGACAACCGATGGTGTTTTCCGGGGAACTGGACCTCGGCATCGATTCCTTGGGGGCGCGCTGATCGGGTCATGGCAGGAACTGCGGTTACTCTCCCGGGGAAAAGTGTTAATCCGGAGCGACGCGCGGCTCAATGAGGAAGTGGTGCAGCCTGGGATGGACAGGCGGCGGGCCTCGGGTTAGTCATTCCAGCATGAACGAAGTCACCTGCCTCCTTGACCGTGCGCAGCAAGGCGACCCCATGGCCGCGGAGGAACTGCTGCCGCTCGTTTACGAAGAGTTGCGACGGCTCGCCGCGCACAGAATGGCGAATGAGGCGCCGGGGCAGACACTCCAGCCTACCGCGCTCGTCCATGACGCATGGCTGCGGCTGGCCGGGAACCAGCCGGCACAATTCCAGAATCGCCCTCACATTTTCGGCGCGGCGGCGGAGGCCATGCGCCGCATCCTCATCGACCGTGCCCGCAAGCGCGCTGTCCGCGGGGCTGCCGGCCTGGCGTCGCCTGAGGAACTGCATGAATCGAATATCGAAGTCCACGCTCCCGCGGATGAACTGCTCGCGGTTCATGAGGCCCTCGACGGACTGGCTTCCGTGAATGCAGCGGCTGCCGAACTGGTCAAGCTCCGTTACTTCGTCGGCATGACTCTGGCGGAGGCGTGCGAAAGCCTTGGGCTCCCGCTGCGCACGGCGGAACGGCTCTGGACCTTCAGCCGCGCATGGCTGCGCGACGCGCTCCGCAAGTAACGGGTAAAAGAAAGTTCTGAGAAAGTTGGCGGGTTTGGGCAGTCTCAGCCGCATTGGAAAGGTGAATGATTATGAAACCGGAAGAAGCCCAGCGGGACCGCAAAGCCCTCGAAATTTTCAGCCACGCCATGGAGATGGCCGGCGCGGAAAGCGTCGCCGGTTACCTCGAAGGCGCTTGCGGCGGTGATACCACCCTGAAGTTTCGCGTCGAAGCCCTGCTGGCGAATCACGTAGAGGACAGCTTCCTCCAACTGCCCGCCGCCGGCCCCGGCCCCATGATCCCCATTCCGGTCACCGAACAGCCCGGCGACCGCATCGGTCGCTACAAGCTCCTTGAGAAAATCGGTGAGGGCGGCTGCGGAGTCGTTTACATGGCGGAACAGGAGGAACCGGTCCGCCGCCGTATCGCCCTCAAAATCATCAAACCGGGCATGGACAGCAAATCGGTCATCGCCCGTTTCGAGGCCGAACGCCAGGCGCTGGCCATGATGGACCATCCGAACATTGCGAAGATCTTCGATGCCGGAACGACGGAGCAGGAGTCAGGAGGCACGGGGCAGGAGGCCGCATCCGAAAGTCAGACCTCCGATCTCCGGCATCCGACTTCTGTCCTCCGTCCTCTGCCCTCCGACCCCGGCCGGCCCTACTTTGTCATGGAACTGGTGCGCGGCATTCGCATCACCGCCTACTGCAAGCAGCATAACCTTTCCACCCGTGAACGGCTCGACCTCTTCACCGCCGTCTGCTCGGCCGTGCAGCACGCGCACCAGAAAGGCATTATCCATCGCGACCTAAAGCCGTCGAATATTCTCGTGACCGAACTCGACGGCCGGCC
>JANNVM010000322.1:0-2223 GCA_031414455.1 Verrucomicrobiota bacterium | reverse complement strand
GCACCCCGCCGACGAAAGACTAACCAAGCACCAAAATGCCTACGAAATCACAGAAACCTAAAGTCACGCCCGCCGCAGCGGGGTGTCGCGCTGCTGCCGCTTGTTCTCCGCCGCGGGAGTGGTGGTCTAACTCAGCGTCCTGTAGGATCTGGGAGGGAATAGGGAAAGAGCGATTAGTTGCGGTCTGCGACTCTCCCGCCACTGCCGATTTCATCTGCCGTCTGCAATGGGCCGCCGTGAAGGCGGAGAACGACAAGCTCAGCGGCTGCCGGGCGGAAACCTTAACCAACACGAAAGACCATGAGTAAAACTGCATCATCAACTCCAGGCATGCCGGCAGTCGCGCTGCGGCGCTTTGTTCTGCCTCCTGTTACCGATCCACTTGGCCGGGATTTCAGGCGGAGCATCGTAAGCCGGGAACTCTACGCGAAAGGCAAAGGAACGATGTCCACGATGGAATGCGGACACATCAACTCAGGGCCTACAGAGTGCGCAGACGAATACGAGAAGCCATGCCTCACATGCGAAAGCATCGCGAGGCAGAACGGGAGGAGCACAGCATCGGGCCGCGCGTTTTGCAATCCCTGGCTCTATCCGTATAGGCGGCCTGTATGCTGCTGCGAATGGTTCTCCGCCCCGGCCTTCGGTGTGCCATCCCGGAGGCCCGGCACTTCCTTGACTTCCTGAGGGGCTGCTGTATGACGGTCTCAAGGCCACTGAGCCCCCAAGCCCGCGCAGCGGGCGGGGGCCAGTGGCCTTAATCTTGTCCCTTACCAAACATCTGCACAACATTGTTAGGATTTGATTTCCCGATTGCCATTTTGAACCGGGGAATGACTAGCCGCCGCCCTCTAGCATATAATCGTCATAATTGAAGCGCGGGCGACCATGTGTTTGATCCTTTTTGATGCTTTTTATTAATAATGCTGTCTTGATGGTATTTATGAAGCCGGCTTTTACTGCGGGCTGCTGAAAAGGGAGCCTTCAGCGTCTCTGCTCCCCTGTGACTCGCCCCTTTTCGCATCTCAGCTTGTCGCGGCAGGGTCAATGAATCTGAGCCATCTTGCTGGCCTCCTCCTCATTGCCTGCCGTATTCGTCCGTCGCCCTTCACGATCTGCATGGATGGGCTGCCCTGCCCCCGCCGCTGTCATAAGGAGGCGAGGCTTTGCGAGCCGCACGTTGACAGCATTAGGCGGGGGTGGGGCACCATGCAAAGATCGGGAAGGGTAGTCGGGACGTATCAAGGGCAAGGGGCCTGCCGGATCGGCCCGGAGTCCCTGAGCGGTTTCCCTTGACGCTCTTGGAAAGTGAGCCATTATGCCACAAAGCCTTGTGAGGATTGCGTAGCCCTTCCCCTGTGTCAGATTGCCCCGTGTGCCCTTCACGAAGTAGCTGACCGGGGGGAGGTGCCTACGGTGCGGAGAACAGTATTATTCTGTGTCCGGCTGGACAGTTTTGCAAATGGCTGGGCGGACAGTGTGCATGGGCGGTGATGAAGAGAATTACGGTTTGAAGGGACAGAATTCGGTTGCGAAAGGATTCCACGGAGGACAGTTTTGTCAATGAACAAACTGTCCGCAAATGATGCTGCACACAGTCCGTCGGTACAGTCGGCGGGGAATGTGCTGGCGGTGATCCGGTTCCCTGACTGGCAGGCGCGGTTGCCGGAGAAGGAAATGGCGAAGGAGGTGAAGGCGGTATGGCGGCGGGGGATACTGGCGCTGTTGAAGCACTGCGGGATGACGCGGGTGGAGGTGACGCGGGGGGCAGCGCGGGCGTTTTGGAAGGAGCGGAAGGCAGCGGGGGAGCCGGAGGTGGGGGCGTGGGCGGAGGCATTCCGCTGGTATTGTGAGGGCGGGTATGTGGCGGCGGAGCATGTGAAGCACGATGAGACGCAGATGGCCCCGTGGGAGCAGGGGCTTTACCGGGCGATGCGGGTGGGACAGTACCGGGAACGGACATGGGTGACCTACCGGCAGTGGGCGGGGCGTTTTGTCCGGTTTCTAGAGGAACGCGGGGTGCGTGTGGAGGCGGCGGGCACGGCGGAGTGCCGGGCCTTTTTGGACTGGCTGGCGATTGATCAAAAGATCAGCGCGGCGACGCAACGGCAGGCGGTGAACGGGCTGGTGGCGCTTTATAAACACGGCTTGCGGCGGGAGCCGGGGGATTTTTCTGAGTATAAGCGGGCCAAACGCAAGCAACGGGTGCCGGTGGTGTTGTCT
>JANNVM010000321.1:0-7881 GCA_031414455.1 Verrucomicrobiota bacterium | reverse complement strand
CCTGATCTTTATCCACAAATATTGGCAGGGTGAAACCGGCGCCAGGCCTCGGTGATGGCGTCGAGTTTGAGCAAGCCGCGCCAGAGGACTTCGGCTCCGGGGTGGCCGTCTCCTTTGCGACCGAGGTGGCCGCCAAGGCGGCCGATCCACCGAACGGCACATCCGATGGTTAGCGGCTGGACTCCGGCGGGGGCTGTGGCTTCGTCCCGGTGGTAGGCGCTGAGCGCTCCGATCTCATCGGGATCGAGCCAGTCCGCCGCGGGGTTCTCCGGGGTGTCGCGCGCGGCGGCGCTCATGCCCATCAGGCAGCAGGCCACGATCATGTCCAGGGCAAGGGCCGGCCTCAGGCGGGGCAAGGTGCGTAGTTGCCGTGCTTCCACACGACAGCCGCTCTTCACGATACGGTGGAATTCTTCGATCTGCCACCGTCGGGCATACCAGCGGGCCATCCGCACGGCTTGAGCGAGGTCTTCCACCGGCAGCGTCGTCACCAGACGCCAGCAGATCCCCCCTTCGACTCCCTGCTCCCGGAGTTCAATGATGTTCACGCACACCGGCGTGTCCATTTGCTGATATTTGCGTTTGTGGACGGGCACGGCGATTTCCACCGCGAGAAAGCGCACACTGAGCACGACGGTGCGGGGCTTCTGCCCCTGACTGCGGGGCAGCTTCAGCTCAATGGTGCCCTGCAAGGCGCTCTCTGAGAGTTGTCCCCAAAGGAGGACTTCTTCTTCATCGACGAGGCTCCGGTTATACTGAGAGCGCACGAGCAGCCCCATTGCTTCATCGCGGTGCGTCTGCGCTTCCACGAGCAGTTCGTAAATATCGGCCTCGCGGTCTCCCACGCTGACGACCAGCGGGCGGGGGGCTTTCGGGCTGTGGGCCGCGGTGAGTTCTTCCAGGGTCTGCTGCGCCTGGCGGGCGAGGGTGAAGCTTTCCAGCCAGCGGAAGCTCTCTTTGATCTCGATGGGCTCGCGATTGCGGGTTCCGGCGGCCTGAACCTTGCGCTTGTCCAGTTCGCGGGTGTAGATTTTGGCGTTCAACAGGCCATAGACCTGATCCCGGTCGGCGGCGGTAAACAGGGTGCTGTGCACCAGCAGGCCGGCGGTGGAGGCTTTGACGTTGTTGGCACCAATGGAGCCGGGGCCTTCAAGCGACTTGCGGGTATCGAAGTTAAAAGTGGTTGTGTCCTGAATGGCCAGAAAAACTTCAACCCCGCTGGCTTGTGCCCGGCGCAGCACCCCGGCCCGGTGGGTATCGAAAATGAGCGCATCGGTGAGCAGTTCATGGTCGAGCACGCGGTAGAAGGCCCGGGCCGCGGCGATCGACCCGGTGCATTGGGGAATGGATTTGCCGGGGGAGGCGAGCATGCTGGCAAAGGAACTGACCAGCCGTCTGGAGCAACGGGAATCCCCCAGGTCGATGGAGCCGAACTCTGCCTCGGCCCAGTCAGCGCGGGTGGACAAATTGAGAGGAAATGGAATTTCAGGGGACTTGGATTGCGTTAGCATCCGTCTGACAATACCTACTATAAAATTTGTACGACCGATATTTTCTAGTTTGTGGATAAAGATCAGGACTTGTCACCGCTTTCCGCGGAGGTGGGGCTTGCCACAGCGGCGCGGAGCAAACGCTGCGCGGAGAACGCGGCGGGGGACTTCCCCGAGCAGGAAAAACCCGGGCCGCGAATGGGAGGCCTGCCCCGTCGGCAAGCCTCCGCACACGAAAGCGGAGACGAGTCTCCGCAGTCCAAAGCCTCCGGCCTCCGCATCGTGAACCCTACTCATCCCCTTCGTCTTTGGCGATCTCGTCAAATTTAAAGCTCCCAATGGTCTTCACCCATGCGGGCGTGACGGCCTTTTCAAAATCCCGGGCCGAGCACCATTCATAGGCGCTCGCCAGCGCGACCAGGCGGTGATGCACGGGATTATTGTGAGTGTAGTTCAGTCTTGCGAGGTAGCTGCGCTGGAAGGTGAGGTGCGTCTCGCGGTAGTTGTGCCAGATCTTCCGGCCGGGCGTGCCGTCCAGTCGATTGAGGTGCCGCGTCACGTCCGCATGGAAATTGTTGTGCATCGTCCGCAGCGTCGCCGCCGTGGATTCACCCGCAGGACTGTGGGCCACAAGGTGATAGTGGTTCGCCAGCACCGCCCAGGCTTCGAGCCGCCAGTGGTATTTCGCCGCCATTGTGAAGAGGTGATCGCGCACAAAGGTCAGCCGTTCCGGTCCAGGGAAGTGGTGCGTGCGATCCAGCGTCCGCGACGTGACGTAATACACTCCCGCCATACCCAGCCGGTGCGGCGGTGCATGAGGCCAGTCCCGCGTGCCTTTGCAGGAAGCTTCGTCATCCGGGAGAGGGGTATTCATTGATTATGGAGAGTCTTCGCCGGAAGCCCCATGGTAATGCGGGTGGGGGCTTGGCGTAACATTTTCCGCAGACTGACGGTTCGGCGCGCCGATGTCCATGCCGCCCACGTATTCATAGAGCACGTCCGGACAGCGTTCTTCATTGGCATGACCGTCGCTGGACGCGATGGCCCGGAACCCGCACCGTTCGTAGAAGCGGCGCGAAGCGGTGTTGGCCTGGAAAGTGTAGAGTCTAATCGGTGACCCCAATTCCTGTTTGGCGCGTTCAATCAACTGGCTGCCGATTCCCCGGCCCACGACGGACGGATGAAGATAGAGTTGATCAATCCAGCCGCACGCCGTCTCCCGGGACAGGGCCATCATACCAACGACTTCTTCGGAAATCACCGCCACGATGACACCGCCGGTTGGAATCAGCACGGTGGCAATCCACCGCCGAACCTCGTCGTCTGAATGCACGAGCGGCGCGAACGGGAGAAAAGCCTTCCGGGATAGCAGAAGGACATCCGCCACGCTCAGCGCATCTGACGGTCTTGCCTGACGGAGGGCGGCATTCACGGAATTTCCTTCTCAGACTTCCTGGATGATCAGAGTTTTCGTGAGGCTGGCCGACCGCTTTCGAATTCATAGTCCTCTTTGCCGCGTGCATCGAGCACAATGGTGGCCGGTTCTTTGGCCATTCGTGCGAACACCTCAGCGCTGATGCGCCGCTTCACGCGCAACCGCTCCGCCTCCGCCGCGGCCTTTAGAAAACCAGCCGAGTCACAGGAACTGCCTTTTCCTGTGGGTGCTGCCGCCACTCGTGATTGCAGCACAGGCCGGGACGAGCAGCCGGCCAATACAAAGAGGTAAAGGATGGAGGAACGGAATTTCATGGGGCGGTGAACCGGTTCGATTACACATGCTGCTCTTTGTTCACTTTGGTCGAACAAAGCACGTGGGACAGCAGATCGGCAAGACGGTTGAGGGATGTGAAGCGGACCCGCCATTCGAATCCGGAATGGACCCTCAAACAGGAGATTGTTAAGAAATCGGGCGTCACAATCCAGCGAAGACGGGTTTAGAAGTCAGAGACCCTCGTATTTCCATGAAAACCCATATCGCTCTCCTCCTCGCCGCCAGTCTTGCTGCGCCGCTCCGCGCGCAGTTTCCCGGAGGCGACCCTTGTCCGGATTACGGACTCCTCATGGAGCGCGCAACCAACGGGAATCTGCTCGTCACCTGGCAGGCAGCGGCAGGGACCACGCAGCTTTATCACGCGCCCATGCTTGGGGATCCGGCCACGTGGCGGCCTGTGCCGGGCGCGGTGCCCCGGCCGGATGGTTCGTGGCAGGTCGAAGTTCCCGGAGGCGCGGCACGGGCGTTTTTCAAAGTGGAGCCGGCCGTCACTCCACTCCCGCCGCCGAATGTCCGGCTGGTGATGACAGGAGACCACTTCCGGCTGGAATGGGATTCGTCGTGTGATGCCGCAGGCTACATGGTGTATGTGGGACTGACGCCCGATGTCGGACCGCAGAATCACTCGCTGAGCCTGCCGCTGCCGATGGCGAACGGCCTGGAAATCACCGGGCTGAACCCGGGGCAAACCTACTATATTACCATCGCCGCCATCAACGCCGCAGGAGAGGGTGCGCCTGGCCCGGCGCTCAGCGGCATCTATGGTCCGAAAGGACTCTTCAGTGGCCGGGCGGTGTGGTCATACGGACAGCCGGGCTGCACCGAGTGTGAAGCTTTCACGGTGGAAGCCGAGGGGGCGGAGATTCAGTTGATGTCGTTCGGAGCACCCGGAACGATTCCACTGTCGGGCACCGCGGATGAACAGGGCCAGTTTCGCATCCCGCTCGTGCCGGCGGGGACATACTATATCGGGTGGCAGGTGAACGGTCAGGCGGGCTTTCTTCAGGAACCCGTGGAAATGACGGCGGATGGTGTGGTCCGGTCGCCCCTGGTGCTGCCATCAGGCCCCCTGCCGCCGCCGCCGGCCACAACACTGCTCGGCACCCTGACGCTTTCCACGGGCGACGCTCCGCGAATCAATGTGCCCGAATTCGGGATTCACTCCAGGGCGGAATTGCGCGCTGATTTTGCCGACGGAAGTTCACGCACCATCATTCCTGACCGCCGCGGCGCATGGGCGTTGCCGGATGTCACCGGCGGATTTCCAGTCGTCCTCAAGGCAACCTATCAGGGACTTGTGAAGGTCGTGGACATTCCTGCGCCGCCGGCGGAACTCACGCCGGTGGAAATCCGGTTCACGGAGCGCCTGCCAAAACTCCACCGTCTCACCGCCTGGCAGAACGGCGCAGAGGTGATGGAAATCGCACCGGGAGTGCCGGTGACATTCCAGCCTGAAGTGGACAATCCGGATCATCTCCCGGAAAACCCGCGATGGATCGCTGAATATAACGGCAAAAAATATCTCTCCGCCGAGCCCGCTCCTGTTTTCCTTTTCGACACTTCACCAGCTTATCCTGACGAAGTGCCGGAGGGTGGGCTGGTTCGCCTGCAGTATATTCCGTCACCCTTCACCGCGGTGGATATTGGACCGTTCAGCATCGGCGTCGGCACCGCGCAGGTTCAGCTGATCGGTGTTGGCTGCTGGTCGGGAATGGCCGGATTGTGGAACCCGTCGGCGCCGCTCGATATCAACGGCGCGCATCCCGCGACCGTCACGGTAACACATTCCGGAGTCTTCACGCCGTCCGTCGCCAATACGTTCCTGACTTCCAACGGCCGCAGCTATTTCGAACTGCCACTCGATCCCGTGACGGTGCCCCCCTACCTCGTTCGCGTGGACAAACCGGGGCACATGCGCTTCCTCTGGCCGTTCGAGTTTCAACTGCCCAAAGAAGGCACCTACTGCCTGGTGCCGGCCACCACATGGAATCTGGCGCAGACCGGCTCCCTGCTCACCATTCAGCACCCCGGCGGAGCCACACTCAACATTCCCTACGGCTCGCTGCTCACTCCCGGCAACACGCAGTGGTTCGGCAATATTGTCGTGCAGATGACGACGTGGAACCCGCTCGACTGGACTCCTCTGCCGCCCAACGCGGAAGTGCGCGGGCCCAACCTGCGCAACGGCATGGTGCCCTACGGCTGCGTGTGGTTCGACATCACCACCGATACCGGCATCTCGCTCACCCCGGCTCCCACCGCGACCCTGACAGTTCCCATTGATCCTGGTATTACCGATGCGGAATTCCCCGGCTACCATCAGGTGGAGAGCACCGGTTATTTCGAGCGGTGGGGCTTCCCCAATAACAAAGCGACCAAAATCGCCGCGGGGCGGTATAACATCAGCCTCGGTGCCAAAGGACTGATCGCGATCGGCACGGACACTCCGCTGCTGGAGGTTGTCTTTGAGGCCGACCGCTCACTCAACTACCCCTTCGATATCCGGCTCAACCGCTCCATCTTCCCGGTCACCATCACCGGGGCCTGCCAGAACAACTTTGGCCATCTCTACCAGATGAGTGCGCCCCGGAACCTGTATGCCCAGGTGCTCGATGAGCGCGAGGCTCCCGGAATTTTTTACACCAACCCCGCGGCGGCATCGTTCTCGCAGCCGGTTCCCTCACAGCGCAAACCTAACATTACATACGCCTTCGATTTCATGACCTCACCGCCGCCGGCCGTGCTGCCAGCCATTGCCGTCAGATGGGTGCGGGTTTCCATGGGAGAGCGGGTGGTTAAATTGAAGAACTCGAACGCGGACACCACGGTCACCGCCATCGACGGGGCAAACCACTTTCTCAGCCGCATGACGAACACCGCGGCGGACGCGGCCACCTATTATCAGAAAATTCAGGCTCCGGCCACGCTGACGCAGTGGCGCGCGCTCAACGGTTTTCCTGCCGCCTTCGGCGGCACCATTTCCGGCGTGGGTTACGACAAGTACGCCACCTGCTACTATTACAACCTCGGTGACCTCGGCTTCGCCCGCGCGCAGACAATGCGCATCACCACCGGCAGTGACAATCAGCCGAACGTCGCCTTTGCCGTCACCAATTATCCCACACTCGAAGACGCCCGCTGCAAACGCAGCCCCATCGCCACCGTGTGCATGGATAACGCGCTGCGGAACGACCTCAACCAGGTCACGCCTTCGCGCTACACGCGGTTTTACGTCTATGGCCCGACCGGCTCGCTGCTCGACTGCGCGAACCTCGACGGCGGCGGCCTCAAGTGCGTGCCCAATCTCTGTGTCGTCTGTCACGGCGGCACGAAGTATCCCAGTCCGGCCACACTCAGCGACACGACCAATCTCGGCTCCCGCTTCCTTCCGTTCGATCTCGAATCCTACACCTGGCATCCCAAGTACGGCGTGCAGAAACAGGAACTCGCCGCCATGAACGCCGGCGTTCTGCAAACCGCGCCTAACAGCACCATCACGGACCTCATTACCGGCTGGTACGGCAACGCCAACCCGATCGCCAGCTCCGCCGTCTGGAACAATTTCAACGCGGCCTACATGCCAACGGCGGCGGCTGCCGGATGGAATACGAATCCGCCCATCTACAAAGATGTCTTCAAACAATCCTGCCGCGTCTGCCACGTCTCGCGCGATGCCGGATTCTCCGTGCAGTTCGACAGCCTCACCAAGCTCTCCAACAGCAGCTATGGCTATGGCTCCGCCTGCTCCGGCCTCTCCATGCCGCACAGCCAGCGCACCTGGGCCGTCTTCTGGGGCAGCCGCGGCATCAACGGTCTCTCCATGAACACACCCGTGCCGGACCAGCCCGCCACGCTCGTCGGCCCCCTCGGCCCGACTCTCAAATGCCGGCCGCCGCCCTGAGTTCCGGGAGTTCAGCGGACGGAGGTCCAACCGGCAAGTTGTCGGCAACGCTCCATTTCTGTGCCACGGTACTCCGGGGACCAGCCGAGCATTTCTCCCATCCACTCCGCGGTCTCCCTGGCCTTTTCCTCCCAGTCCTGACAATACTGCCGCCAGCTCGTGCGGCGCACCATCACGTCATCCAGATGCACGGCCCATTCGAGGGAAACGAAATGTTCGACGATGGATCGAGTGAACGCCGGCGGAAGGATGCCGCTGATGTTCGCCGTGTCCGCGGGCGGAAGCAGGGGCTCGCTGGCGGTGCGGCACTCGCGGCGCGGAGATCCTGGCAGGAAACGGAGCAGCGCATCAGCGGTTTGCTCGGCCATGAGGCGATAGGTGGTGAGTTTGCCGCCGGCGATGTCCCACCAGCCGGGCTCGGGATTCGTAATCTGGTGGGCGCGGGAGATGTCAGACGGGCGGCCCTTCGGATCGGCGATGAGCGGCCGGACGCCGGACCACGCGCTGATGACATCGTTCAAGGCGAGTCGCGCGCCGGAGAAGAATCGGTTGGCCGTCTCCAGGAGATAGGCGGTGTCGGAGGGTGCGACGCCGGCGTCTTCGGGCGCGCCGGCGTAGTCGGTATCGGTGGTGCCGAGGAGGGTGCGCTCGCCCCACGGGATGGCAAAAAGGATGCGCGTGCCTTCGGTCATGACGATCGTGTCCGGCACCGGCAGGCG
>JANNVM010000320.1:0-4499 GCA_031414455.1 Verrucomicrobiota bacterium | reverse complement strand
CCTGGCCGAACTGACCGACGAAATCAGGGTACAGCAGCGCCGTATAGCCTTCCGGCATTTTCTCCGCCACGGCACGCAGCACCTTTACCGCCGCGGGAAATTTCTCCGGCAAATAACCCCGCAGCACACGGCTGGTGTGCCGCATCCGTGCGTTGAGTTCGCGCTGCTCAATGTCCGTGAGGTTCTCGCGGACGAATTTCTTCCCGGGAAACCCCGGCATCACATTTGCCAAAGCCGCGGCCAGCCGCTCATAATAAGCGGGGCCGAACATGTTCTTCAATGGTTCAGGCATGACGTACTACTTCATCATCTGCTCGACGCAAATCCACCGGCCTTTCTCCACGATTAGTTTCGGATCACGGATAAAACTGTTGCCCCACGTCTGCCCGCGCGGCGGACTCTCGCGCATCTCGCGCCAGTAGGTGTAAAAGTCCCACGTCCACGCCTTGCTGAACGGCTCTATGCCTGACCAAAACGACTTCGCTCCATCCGTGCGGAACCCGGCCTTCACACTCGGCCACGCCGTCGCCGGGAGATTGCCGCCGAGGCATGGACCGAAGTGATGCAACTCCGCGCAGGCCTCCGCGAACTTCACATAGTAGCGCGCGAAGATCTTGTCATAGCCGAAGCCGCCGGACGCATTCTTCAGCCGCCGGTAAAGCGATCCGCCCGGTCCGCTCTGACGGTCCATCAGCAACGACTGCTTCCCCGCGCTGCCTGCCGGCACATCCGCCATAAAACTCATGCTTTCTTTCGCCCCCACACTCTCCCACTGCCCCGCCAGCACCGCGATGTCAGGCTGCTCAAACTTTTCCACCTGCACCACCTTCGGATCCTTTTCGATGCCTGCGTCGCCAGGATACTTGGAAGCCAGCCCAGGACCGGACGGCATTGGATCCGCGGCGAACAGCGGGACAGCGAGGAAGAGAAGCGGGAGGGATTTCATGGTGGTGACAGAATGAATCGTACAGTGAGGAATTTAGCGATCCAAAACTCACAGAGAGGTGTCATCCGTTGCGGCTGTAGTCATGGAGCGGTGTCCACCTGTTTAAGCAACTGCGCTGCTGACGAGCTGCCCTGCCGCGCGGCAGCGGCAAGCCAATATCGTGCCTGCTCCCAGTCCAGCGGCGCTCCCCAGTGACGGAAGATGTAAGCTGCACCAACCCGGCTTTGTGCCTCGGGGTCGCCGCCTTTGGCTGCCATGAGGTAATGCTTCCAGGTCTCGCCGGCGCTGCCAAAAATTTGACCGCGGAGGGAGTATGCCTCGCCCACTCGCAAATGGTCTGCGGGATTCTTTGCGCGGGCGTCAGCAAGCCAAACGGGAACGAAAAAGATGAGAAAAAACGCCACCATTGATCCGGCGGCTATGCTGGTGCTTGGCCAGTGAAAACGGCGATGGACGAAAATGGAAAGCAACGCAGGAAGAGTGAACAAGACTCCGAGACCAAGAAAGAGCGGAGCAGTAAGGCCATACCAAAGCGCGATGAGCGCGAACGGTATCGCGACGATGCAGGCTCCTCTGAAGGCAGGTTTCACAGGAGGTATGTAGCAGTGTCAGGAAGCGGGAGCAAGAATTGCTTCTTCTTCCGCCCGAACCGCAGCGCGGTTCCCCATGAATAGCCACGGGTGAAGCGCAGCGGAACCCGTGGTGGTCAGGCCATGCGGCACCAACCGCAGCGCGGTTGTCCAATGCGCGCACCGCTCCACGACTCCCAGCATGGCCACCTACACCGACATCACGTATCATCTGGTCTTCGGCACGAAGAACCGCGTGCCGGCGCTCGACAAACCGCGCCGCGATGATCTCTACCGTTTCATGTGGGGTCTGCTAAAGGCGCGGGACTGCCATCTTTACCGCATCGGCGGCGTGGAGGATCATGTCCACATTCTGACCTCCCTGCACCCCACCGTGGCGCTGGCGGATTTGGTGAAGGAAATCAAGACGGCCTCCGCTGCATGGATCAAAGGCTCCGGGGTGTTTCCCTGCTTCGAGCATTGGCAGAACGGTTACGGGGCGTTCACCATGGATGCGGCGGCGCGCCCGGCGCTGATTGATTATATACGCCATCAGGAGGAGCATCATCGCACGCGGAGCTTTGTCGAGGAACTGAGGGAACTGGTGGAGCGTTACCACTTGGAGTGGAAGACGGATCATTTACCGTGAACAGAAATCGCGGGGCGATGACATGGGCGCAGTGTGCATTGGCCAACCGCGCTGCGGTTGGGACGGTGATGATGGCTTTCCACGGGTTCCGCTTTGCTTCACCCGTGGCTATTGATGGGGGAACCGCGCTGCGGTTCCAGAGCAAACGGCGGGCAAGGCTGTCACATGAGCGACACCTTCCGAATCAAACACCAGGACCACCGGTGTTCTCCCCCCGCCGCATTCGTGGACTAAGAATCGGGTTTGCGCGCGGCGGGCGCGAAACTAAGACGCTGCTCGTTTCACCATCACCTCCCATGAACAACCGCCGTCAATTCCTCCGCTCCGCCGCCGCCATAACCGCGGCACCTCTTATACTTCCAGGCAACGTCTGGTCCGCAGATGTCGCGCCCAACAGCCGCATTGGCATGGGGTTCATCGGCATGGGCAAACAGAACGGCGGCCTGCTGGGAGGTTTCATGGGTCAGCCAGGCGTGCAGGTGCTCGCCGTTTGTGATGTGGACAAGAACCGCCGCGACAGCGCACAGAAGCGTGTGCAGGAACGCTATTCCAAAAACAAGCCCGGGGGCTGGAACGGCTGCGACGCCTACAGCGACTTCCGCGAAATACTTGCCCGCAAGGACATTGACGCCGTCTGTATCGCCACGCCGGACCACTGGCACGCCATCATCACCGTCGCTGCGCTGGCGGCAGGCAAGGACGTGTATTGTGAGAAGCCGCTCACGCATAACATTCACGAGTCCATCGCCGTGATGGATGCGGTGAAGAAATACGACCGCGTGCTGCAGACCGGTTCGATGCAGCGGAGCAGCGGTGAATTCCGCGTTGCCTGCGAGCTGGTGCAGAACGGCATCATCGGAAAGGTCAGCCGCGTGGATTGCCAGTTCGGCGGTCCGCCGCGGCCCAACGATCTGCCCGAAGAAAGCGCCGAACCCGGGCTCGACTGGGACCGCTGGCTCGGCCCTGCGCCGGTGAAGCCCTACAGCAGCGTGCTCTCTCCGCGCGGCGTGCATGACCATTTCCCGCTGTGGCGCGAATATTCCGAATACGGCGGCGGCTATGTCTGCGACTGGGGCGCGCATCACCTCGACATCGCCAAATGGGGCCTCGGTCTGGACGACACCGGCCCCGTGGAGGTCCGTCCGTCTCCCGGCAGCGTGGAAAAGATCGCGCAGAAGAAGAACCTCGATGTGGACGGCTGCGAACTTATCTATGCCGGCGGCGTGATCCTGAAGCACGTAAAAAGCGGCTTCGGCGTTCACTTTTTCGGCGACGGCGGCGAAGTGAAAGTGAACCGCGGCCAGTTTGAAGTCATCATCGCCGGCAAGGTTGTCGCCCAGAAAGGCGCGGGCAGTGTCGAACGCGCCTACATGACCGCCGAAAAGGATCTCCTCAAGGACGCGAAGATCAAACTCTACAAGAGCACGAACCATCTCGCCGACTTCCTTGCCTGCGTCCGCGACCGCAAGAAGCCGATCACGAACGAAATCGTGGGCGGCACCAGCGCCATCGCCTGTCACCTCATGAACATCTCCTACAAACTCGGCAAGGACTTCAAGTGGGATCCCGCGAAGAACGACTTCGCCGGTGGAACCGGCGACGCGAAATTCCTCACCCGCGACTACCGCGGGGAATTCAAAGTGTGAATTACAAAGGCGAAAGGATGAAAGCAGACGGCTTTTGGCCTGACTCAGACACAATCGAAATTTCCCCCGCCGCCGTGGCCGCGCTGCGAGCGGCGGGGGAGGATTTCACCTTCATTGACTGCCGTGAGCAGGATGAATGGAACCTCTGCCGCATCGAAGGAGCCGTGCTGATGCCGCTCTCCCGATTTGCGGAGATTGCGCGGCAGCGGTTCACTGATCCTGCCGAACGTATTGTGATCCATTGTCACCACGGCATGAGAAGCGCCCAGGCCGCCGGGTTTCTGCGCCACTTTGGAATGCACCGTGCCTGGAGTATGGCCGGCGGCATCGAAGCCTGGTCGCAGGAGATCGATCCGGACGTGCCCCGGTATTGAGCGGCGGTTCAATTCCTTGCAGCCGCAAGACGCAGGTCACGCAGTGTGCTGTCCGCTTCGCCGTGATCGCCCTCCCAGGCTTCAACCAATTCAAGTAACTCCTGGAAATACTCACGTTGTACGGCCGTAAGCTTACGGACACTCAGGCGTCCACAAATGGCCGCAGCCTCTTCATAGGCCGCCCGACTACGAAAGGGCACGAGTGCGGTTAGTGCCGCAGGTTTGATCAGGCGCTTGGAGGCATCAGCTACAGAATCTCCCCCGGCTTCACTCCGGCAGCGGCGGGGTATTTCTTCAGCCATGACCCCGTGGTGG
>JANNVM010000319.1:0-3629 GCA_031414455.1 Verrucomicrobiota bacterium | reverse complement strand
AGCGACGGCTCATTTTCCTCCGTCATCGCTGCGGCGATAAACGGCGGCGTGTCATTAGGGCGCAGAGGACGGAGGATAATTCCTGCGGGCAGAGGCTGAGTTCCAGGGAGCGGCATGGCACTTCTTAGGTTCGCGCCGCGGCGAACGCAAGGCGCAGCGCCTTACTTATACACTTGCAGGTTGCACCGGCACGCCGTCTCCGGCACACTCCGGGCGATGACTCTTTCCGATTCAGGCGGCGCACAGGTGACCGCAATTCTCAACGCCATGCGCGACGGCGATGCGTACGCGGGTGACAAACTGATGTCCGCGGTGTACGCAGAACTGCACCGGATCGCGGGAGGAAAAATGGCGCGTGAGCAGCCCGGCCACACGCTCCAGGCCACGGCGCTGGTGCATGAAGCCTGGTTGCGCCTCGGCGAGCAGACTTTTGGAAACCGCGCACACTTTTTCGCGGCTGCTGCGGAAGCAATGCGCCGCATCCTCGTCGAGCGCGCGCGCCGGAAAATCGCTGCCAAGCACGGAGCCGGTGCGGAGCATTGCGACTTCGCGGAGATGGAAATCGCCGCGCCACATGAGAATGACGACGAACTGCTCGCAGTCCACGAGGCGCTCGAGGAGTTCGCGCGTCACGATGCACGCAAAGCCGAACTGGTGAAGCTGCGCTACTTCGCCGGCCTTACTTTCGAGGAGGCGGCGGACGTGCTTGGCGTCTCTGTCATCACTGCGAAACGCGACTGGGCCTATGCGCGCGCCTGGCTCCGCCACGCGATCAGCGATGGCTGAACGGAAATATCGTGCGCAATGATACTATCCGTCGCGGCATTTCGCAGGTAGCTGCGGTGCCATGCCGCCACTGCATCCTGCCAAGACCACCGGTCATCGAAATGCCTGAACCCCTCGCCGAAAGAGAAGTCTTCGCCGCCGCCGCTATGCTGCCCGTGGCGGAGCGGCCCGCGTATCTCGACGTGGCGTGCGCCGGGCGGCCCGGGGCGCGGGCGCGCGTCGAGCAGTGGCTCCAGACAAACGATGCAGACAGCTTTATGGAAGCAGGGGCGGGACCGGTCCGCCCGTCGGAGGCCGAAACCGAGATAACGGGCATGAAACCGGAGCACGCAGGCGAGCAGATCGGACCTTATAAATTGATGGAGCAAATCGGGCAGGGTGGTTTCGGCACGGTCTGGGTTGCGAATCAGGAAAAGCCCGTCCGGCGGCAGGTGGCGCTGAAGATCATCAAAATGGGGATGGACACCAAGGAAGTCATCGCTCGCTTCGAGCAGGAGCGGCAAGCGTTGGCGATCATGGACCATCCGCACATCGCGAAGGTTGTGGACGCGGGCACGACGCAGTGGGGCCGTCCGTATTTCGTCATGGAACTGGTGCGCGGCATCAAGCTCACCGACTACTGCGACAAAGCGAATCTCCCCACCGCGGAGCGGCTCGCGCTCTTCATCCAGGTCTGCCATGCGGTGCAGCACGCGCACCAAAAGGGCATCATCCACCGCGACCTCAAACCGTCGAACATCCTCGTCACCGCGCAGGACGGTGCTCCTGTCCCAAAGATCATTGATTTTGGCATCGCCAAGGCGACGGCGGGCCGGCTGGCCGACGCGACGGTTTACACGCAGCTCAATCACATCATCGGAACGCCCGCTTACATGAGCCCGGAGCAGGCGGAGATGACGTCGCTCGATATTGATACGCGGAGCGACCTCTATAGCCTGGGCGTGCTGCTCTACGAACTGCTTGTGGGGAAGACGCCGTTCGACCAGCAAACGCTGATGCGCGCGGGCCTCGATGAGATGCGCCGGGTGATCCGTGAGCAGGAGCCGCCGAAGCCTTCGACGGCGTTGCAGTCGATGGCGGCAGACGTCCGCACCACGGTGGCGCGGCGCCGGCAGGCCGATGGCGCGAAAATGGCGGGGCTGCTCCGCGGCGATCTCGATTTGATCGTCATGAAGGCGCTGGAGAAGGATCGGACACGGCGCTACCAGACGGCGAACGGGTTCGCGGAAGACATCCGGCGGTATCTCGCGAACGAACCGGTCACGGCGGCGGCTCCGGGCGTGACGTATCTTTTCCGCAAGTTCGCGAGAAGGAACAAAGCGGCGCTGGCCGTGACAGCGCTCGTCGCCGTGGTGCTCGTGGCGGCGACGGCCATCAGCGTGTGGCAGGCAGGACTCGCGCGGAGGGCCGCGGCAGATGCGCTGGAGGCCCGGAATGACGCGACGGCAAAAGCCGCCGCCGAGCGCGTCGCGCGCGAGGAATCGGAGGCAATTACCAAATTCCTCACCGGTGTATTTCAAAGCCCCGATCCGGCGCGCGACGGGCGCAAAATAACGGTGGCCGAAACCCTGGATTCAGCGGCGAGGAAGCTGGAGGACGATGCGGCCATCCAGCCTGCCCGGAAGGCGCAAATGCGATACACCCTCGGCCTGACGTATCATTCGCTGGGTCTCGCCGCCGAAGCGGTGCCCCTGCTGGAGGCGGCCTGGCATTACCACCGCGCCGCGCTTGGGCCGGGGCACCCGGTCACGCTCATGGTGATGGGAGAGCTGGGTTTTTCCTACGCCGGGGCGGGTCGCCCGGGTGACGCCCTGAAGCTGCAGGAAGAGCGCGTGGCGCTCTGTCGCAAGATCTACAGCCTGGCGGACCCTGACATGCTCGCGGCGCTCGGCAGCCTGGCGAACGCCTATGCCGACGTGGGCCGTCGTGACGAGGCGCTCAAACTATGGGAGGAAGTGTTGCCGCTGATGCGCACGGTGAAGGGCCCGGCGCATCGCGACACGCTCGTGGCGATGTCCAATCTCGCGGTGTCTTACGCCGATGCCGGCCGGGAGGAAGAGGCACTCAAGATCCGGGATGCGGTGCTGACCGCGAGTCGCGACGCCAACGGGCCCAAGCATCCCGACACGCTCGTGCTCATGCACAATCTCGCTCTCTCCTACGAAAAAATGGGGCGCGAGGATGATGCGCTAGCGCTCCGGGAGGATGTCATTGAGCTGATGCTCGAAGTGAACGGCCCAAAGCACACCGGGACGCTGACGGCGATGACCAACCTCGCGATTTCGCATGGCCGGAGGGCCAATCTGGCCAAGGCGCTGGAAATGAACGAGGAAGTCTTGAAGCTGAGAAAAGAAGCAGACGGGCTGGAACATCCTGAAACACTCATGGCCATGACCCAAGTGGCGGTTTCCTACGGCAAAGGCGACCGGATGCCCGAGGCCATCGAGATGCAGGAAAAAGCGCTGGCCGCCATGCGACGTGTCCTCCCGCCGAAACATCCCTACCTCGTCGGAGCCATGCAAATCATGTCCGGCCTCTATTGGCAAGATGGCCGTCGTGACGAGGCACAGAAGCTCCGGCTCGAACGGGAGGCGCTCCAGGCCGGCAGCGAGCCACCGCCGGGCGAGGGGGAAGAACCCGCGACGAAAGCGCCGGCGGATCCCGCCGCTCCGCGAGCGATGGCAAAGGAGGATGTGAAACGATTGGAAGCGGCCCTGGAAACCAGTCGCGTGACGAACGGCCCGAAAAGTCCGAAGGCGATTGCCGCGATGACGATCCTGGCCGGCGCGTATGGCGCGGACGGTAACGGGCGCAAGGCCATCAAACTCGGGGAAGAAGCGCTG
>JANNVM010000318.1:0-4319 GCA_031414455.1 Verrucomicrobiota bacterium | reverse complement strand
GCGGACGTTCTTTCACCTCCGGGGCGTGGGCCCGGACGATCTCGATGATATGGTCCAGGCGTTCTTTTTGCACGCGATGGAGAAGTCGCTGCTGCGCCGCGCCGACCGGCAAAAGGGAACCTTCCGCTCCTACCTGTGCGGCGCCGCGGTCAATTTTCTAAGCCGGCACTTCGACTATCATGATGCCATCAAGCGTGGCGGTGGTGCCGCGGCGCTGAGCCTCGACGATGATGACGTCCTTATGCCGGCGACGGAGGATGATCAGCGGGAATTTGACCGGGGCTGGGCCGTGCGGATGCTGGAACTGGCCTTCGCCCGCCTCCAGGCGGAGTATGGGAGGGAGCCGGCGCGATTTACCGTGCTGCGGGAGTTTCTGCCCGGATCGGCCCGGCAACCGACCACCGTCGAGGCCGCGGCGCGCATGGGAGTGAACGAGAACGCGCTGCGCACCGAAGTGCATCGCCTGCGCGGCCGCTTCCGCGACTGCCTGCGGGCCGAAGTCGCCCTGACAACCAGCGCGCCGCACGAAGTGGACGGGGAAATCGCATGGCTAAAAGAAGTGCTCGCGGGTGGAAAATGACGAATGAAAAATGAAGAGCCAGAAGAGGCTGCGTGCTGCGCAGAATGCGGCGCGGTGATTCCTGACACGGCGCTGGGAGCGGTATGTCCGGCGTGTTTGATGAGCGGGTTATGGGACGATGCGCCGGTGCCGGGTGACGCACTGTTTTCAGTGAAAGGGCATGAGGTGCGGCGGGAACTGGGGCGGGGCGGGATGGGGATCGTGTATCTCGCGCACCAGACGGATCCGCCGCGCGTGGTGGCGCTGAAGATGCTGCTGCCGGCGCAGGGGATGTCGGCGGAGATGCGGGAGCGGTTTCGCATGGAGGCGGCAACCGTGGCGGCACTGGATCATCCTCACATTTTGCCGTTGTATGCCACGGGCGAGCACGACGGGCTGCCGTGGTTCACACTGAAGCTGGCCGGCGGAGGTTCTCTCGCGGAGCGCGCGGCGGCGTATCGCGGGCAGTGGCGCGGAGTCGTGGATCTGCTGGCCACGCTCGCGGAGGCGGTGCATTTTGCGCACCAGCGCGGCGTGCTGCACCGGGATTTGAAACCGGGGAATGTCCTCTTCGACGAACAGAGCACGCCTTATGTGAGCGACTTCGGACTCGCCAAATGGATCGCCGGAGAGAAAAGCACACGTCATTCCCTGACCATGGACGGCAGCACGATGGGCACACCGCATTACCTCTCGCCCGAAGCGGCGAAGAAAGGGGCCGCGGCGGCGACCGCTGCGAGCGATGTCTATGCGCTGGGCGCGATTCTTTACGAACTGCTCGCGGGCCATCCGCCGTTCACCGCGGAGTCCACGCCGGAGCTGATGCGGCAGATCTATGAAGTGCCTGCGCCAGCCCTGCCGCCGGAGGTGCCAGGTGATTTGTGCGCCGTCGCCATGAAGTGTCTGGAGAAAGAACCGGCGGCGCGCTACGACTCTGCGCACGCGCTGGCGGAGGATCTCCAGTCGTGGCTGGATGGGCGCGGGGTGAAGGCCCGGCCTGTGCGCGCGGTGGTCCGGCTGTGGCGCTGGGCGCGGAGAAATCCGGCGCTCGCGGGCACGGCGGTGGCGTTACTGGCGGCGCTCACGGCAGGTGCGGTGCTTCAAATCCGATCCTATCGTCAGTTGCGCACGGCACTGGCGGAAAGCCTGCTCGCTCAGGCGCGCATGACCTCCGCCGGCACGGCCCAGGGCTCCCGCGATGCCGCGCTGCGCCTGCTCCGTGAGGCCGATGCGCAGGGTGCTGCCGCCACGCCGGAACTCTCCGCCATGCGCCGCTCCGAAATCGCGCACGCCCTGGCACTGCCGGAACTCACGCCCGCCGCCACATGGCTGGTCTCCTCCGGCTCCTCCGATGGCAGCGAATCCTTCTCACCCGATCTCTCCACCTACCTCGCCGCCACGCCGGACGGCGGGTTCGCGCAGTTTGATTCGGCGACCCGCGCCGCATTGAACTCATGGCCGCCTGCGGAAAAAGAACGAGAGCAGCGCAAGCGCGCCCCGGCCCTGCGCATGAATTCCGCGCCGCACGGCAGGCTGGCGGCGGTCATTTTCGCAGGAGACTCCAGCGTGCCCGCAGAGGAGCAAGTGGTGTCGCTGGAGTCAGGCCGCACCTTGATTTCATGGCCGTGTGCTTATGATTCCCGGGAGTGGCCGGTGTGGCTCGAAGACGGCGGTTTTCTTTTCGCCAACACCCGCTCGCCTTCCTGCGTGCGCCTGAGTGCGGACGCGACGCAAAGCGCCCCGTGGCCTTCCGCAGAGCGCGCTGCAAACGTGCAGCCGCTCGCGCTTTCGCCGGATGCCGTTCGGGTGCTGGTTGCGTTGCGGGCGGAGAAAGCGCTGGCCGTTCTCTCGTTGGCGGACGGTGCGGAAGTCTGGCGCACTCCGCTGCTGGCGCTTCCGTGGTCCGTCGCCTGGTCGCCGGATGGGTCGCTCATCGCTGCCGGGGAGGGGCAGGGCGCGACCCTGCCGGATGAAAAGGAGCAGGCCCGGCCGGGTCACGAGGTGCTCCTTTTTGACGCCTCGACCGGCGCGCTGCGGGCGGCACTTCCAGGTCACCAGCAACAGGTGGCGCAGGTGTGTTTTCTCCACGGCAGCAGGTCGGTGGTTTCCACGAGCACGGAGCAGGGCCTGCTGTGGCAGGAGACCGTGCCTGGCGGATTCAGGCTCGCGGCACCGGCGCAGCCGCGCGTGCTCCAGGCGGATGCCACAGGCACGCGGCTCGCATGGAGCCCCGCGCAGGGAACCCTGAGCACTGGCTCCGCCACGCTGCCGTCGGGCTGGCAGGTCTGGCCGGAAAATGCCGGCGCCACCGTGACCTGCGCGGCCACGTCTGCGGACGGTACACGCCTTTTCCTCGCCTCCAGGCAGGGCCTGCGCATCCACGATACCGCCGGCGGCAGGCTGCTGCACCGCCGCGACTGGCCGGCGGCTTTCACGCGGAGTTGGCCGTGGTTTGTTGTCACGCCGGACGATTCGCAGATCATCATGGGGGATCAGGGCCAGCCGCTTCATGCAGTCGCGGTCACCAGTTCTGCAGACGGCACGCCGCACGCCCTGCTGGGCGATCCGCAGCCGCGCGGACCATCCGAGTTTTACATGATCCACGACTCCACGGCGCAGGGCGGCTGGGTGGTCTGCGATGGCCCGGCCGGCCGCACCGTGCAGCGCGGGCGCACCTATTCCATCTGGCCGGATGGCGACCACACCCGCGCCCGGGTCGTCGCCCGCGACATCACCGCCTCCACCATGCACGTGCTCGGCAGCGACGCCCGCTGGGCGCTCTCCGCTGCGCGCAATGGCCGCGACTGCGACGTCTGGGACGCACACACCGGCACGTCCCCCGGCACCGTGGGTCTGGAGGACGCCGTCGGCATCACCACCTCACGCGACCACTCATGGGCCATGCTTTCCGGAAGGTTCCGCATGACGCTCTGGGATGCCGCCACCCAGCGCACCGGCGCGTCGTGGCCCACGCCTCCAGGTGTTGCGGGCACGCTGCCGCAATTCAGCCCTGACGGCCGACTGCTGGCCTCGCATGACCGCAGTGGCACGATCTTCCTCCACGAAGTGCCCTCCGGAGAGCTGTCGGTGTCACTAACCGTGCCGGGCGGGTTTCCACTCTGGGACGTCCAGTGGGCCGGTGCCCGGCGGCTCATCGGGATCGGGACCGACGGTCGGCTGGGCGAATGGGATTTGGATGAAACAGAGCAAGCGGCGGCGGCGGCGGGACTGCCGTGGTAGCCGGCGGGCGGAAAAATTTTGTAACAACTGCCGGCAGTTCCGTGAGCAGGGGGGACATCGAACCCCGTCCCTCTATGAAACTGCCCGTAATCCTCCTTTTTCCCCTGCTGCCCACCGCCATCTGCGCCCAGACCATCACCACGTTTAATAACCGCGCGGCCTTCGAGGCGGCGATGGGCAGCTTCAAGGTCGTGGATAGCTTCTCGTTAGGAGGGACTTATCTGGGAGTGACGACGAATAACGGTGCCATCAACGACTCGGGGCAATGGGCAGACATCGCGCGGGACCCGGAGCCTTCCACGATCTGGGCGACGCCCTTCGGAAGCACCGCGTTCGGTGGAACGTGGGACGTGACGGTGAGCGGCGTGGGTGGTGGACTGGCCTTCGATTTGGATTTTGGCGGCGGAAACATCGTCACTGTCCCGGGCAATATCCCCGGGAATTCGCCGGCCAACGTGTTCTTCGGATTCACCGCCAGCCAGCCGTTCTTCAACGTGCGGGAGCGGCAGATCAATTCCGC
>JANNVM010000317.1:0-3805 GCA_031414455.1 Verrucomicrobiota bacterium | reverse complement strand
AGCCTGGGCACGGTGATGAAGCGGTTCGGGATGCAGCCGCTGACGATGCTGGAGAACAACTGCATGCAAAGCACCGCCTCCGCCGCCGGCTATTCCACAGGCGGCACGGTGGGCGCGGCCCTCGGCGCGCTGCTCATGGTGCAGGGGATCCACCAGCCCTGGCCGGTCGTGTTGGGATTCGTTTTTCTCACGGCGGCGCTGGGTGTATTCCTTGCAGTGCCGTTTAAGCGCCAGATGGTCAATCACGAGCAACTCCCCTTCCCTACCGGTATCGCGGCGGCGGAGACAGCGCGCAGTCTTTACAGCGAGGGCGCAGGCGCGAAACGGAAGGCCAGGTATCTGCTCGTGGCGCTGGGTGCCGGTGCCTTCGTGGGTCTGTTGATCATGTCAGGGGATACGGTGAGCGCCTTTGGTGCGGAGAAACTGGGGGCCACACTCGCGGGCTGGTTCCCGGGAGAGATTCATCTGCCGCATCATTGGATCCCGGTGATGGGCGGCTCCGTAATCCTCGCCGGATTTGCTTTCGGTACAAGCGTTATGCTGATGGCCGCGGGAGTCATCACCGGCTTTCGCATCGGCTTCTCCATTCTGCTGAGTTCGGCGATCCTCTATTTTGTGCTCACGCCCCTGTTGTGGCAGCAGGATCTGGCGATGGGACCGGCGGACGCGACCCTGTCGGGGGATCTCGTGCGCTCGGTGCCGGTAGCCCTTTATCCCGATGGGCATCCCAAAGCGGGCCTGCCCAAACTCATGGACGGGCTGTTTATCATCGATCCCAAGAAGTGGGGCCTGTGGGCCGGCACGGCAATTCTTGTGTTCTCCAGCCTCATGGGCCTCGCGATTCAATGGCGAAGCATCGTGCGGGCGTTTCGCGGCGTCCGGGGCGGCAGCGGCGGGTTGGCGGAGATGGCCCGCATCGAAGTGCCAGGAAAATGGATGGTGTGGGGTGTGGTGCCTATCAGCATCGCGCTGGTGTGGCTGCTCCATGCCTCGTTCGCCATTTCCATTCCGCTCGGCATTCTGTCTGTGGTTATGTCGTTCGTCGTCGCGCTCGTCTGCTGCCGGGCCACCGGTGAGACAGATACGACACCCATCGGGGCCATGGGCAAGGTGACGCAGCTCCTCTATTCCGTGCTCCCGGGCGCCAGCGGCATCACCTCCATCAACCTCATGTCGGCCGGGGCCACCTCCTCCGCCGGCACGGCGGCGGCGGACCTCCTCACTGACCTTAAGAGCGGTTATCTGCTCGGCGCAAATCCGCGGAAGCAATTCCTCGCCCAGGCGATCGGTGTCCTCTTTGGTACTCTCGCCATCGTGCCGCTGTGGTACCTCATGGTTCCTAACAAAGAAAAGTTCGACGCCATGAATCCCATCGCCGCCCCCATGTGGAAGGCGATGGCTGACCTCCTGACCGAGGGTGTCTCCAAACTCCCGCCGACCGCGCTGTGGGCCGCCTGTACCGGCGCTCTTATCGGCATTTTGCTGCCGTTGCTGGAAAAACTGGTGCCTTCCACACGTCGCTGGCTGCCCTCCGCCATGGGGCTCGGCCTCGGTCTGGTGATGCCATTCGTGAATGCTCTGTCGTTCTTCCTCGGCGGCGTCATCGCATGGGTGTGGAGCAAAAAGCATCCGCTGAGCGCCGGCGAATACATGATCGCCATCGCCGCGGGTCTCATCGCCGGTGAAGGATTGATGTCCGCTTTCTCCGCCATCACGCAAACGCTGGCCGGACTTGCGAGGGGATAATTCCAGGTCGCGTCCGAAATGAGTCATAGCGTCTGGCAAAAATCGAACGCCAATGGCGTTCTGTCTCCATAGCCCGGGGTTGGCGCGAGGAACGAGCGACTACCCCGGGTTTCGACCGCCCCACCAATGAACCACAACGTGGTTCTGTCATCCCGGGATCGCGAGCCGCACCCGGGATGACGCAACCCGTACCGGGTTGAGGACTTTCCCATTTAGACCCGGGGTAGCCTCCTGCGTCGGCAACCCCGGGCTATGTGGATGGAATCCCGTTGGGATTCGCTGTAATGGCCGCACACCTCGTTCGACTCGTCTTGGAGAGGATCCCTTAAGAGAGCGTGTCGCCGCCCGCGTCTCCTACTTCTTCTCCTTCGCTCTCACCGCCGCCGGAGCAGCCCAGCGCACGGCATTCGCAATGACGCGCAGGGGTTCCTCCTGACGATAGACGGCATAACTCTCGTGCCCGGGCCGGAAGTAGAAAACGCGGCCCTTGTCCACCTGCCAGGCGCAGCCGCTGCGGAAGTGCTCGCCTTTGTCCCAGCGTTCCTCAAACACCACGGCATCCGGCGCCGGAATGTGGAACGGCTCGGAATACATCTCCGTGTGCGACACGTCCCACTTGTCAGGCAATCCGGCGGCGACCGGATGTTTCGGCAGCAGCGTGGTCATGTGTCCGGGCGCCGCATCGGCGCGCCACGAGGGGAAGACACACTGAGGCAGCGTCAGTTTCCATACGCCTCCTTCGCTGACCACAGAGGGCGTGAGCGGCGTGTCCGCTTTCACACCGGCACCAATGGGTGATTGATTGAGAAATTCCCACTTCGCCGCGGCACGATCCGCCTCTGGAATCTTCGCCAGCGCATCGGATTTCGCCCGCTCCTGCATGAGCCGCACGAACGGCCGGGACCAGTGCGCGGAATGAATCGGAACGAATCCCAGCTTTCCTTCGCGCACCCTCGTCACCACGTCTTCCGCGTGCGCCATCGTCACGTCCATGTGCCGAACATGCCCCCACCACACGACGACATCCGTGGCATCCAGCGTCGCGGCATCGAGCCCCTGCTCAGACGAATCGAGAGCCACTGATTTCACCGTGATGCCCGGCTGCTTCGCCAGATGCGCGGCAATGGCATCACCAAGAAACCCTCCGTCGTAGGCTTCCTTCTGTTTTGGCTGACGCTCGTCCCAAACGAGCACCCGGACAGGCGCCGGATCAGCGGCGGAGCCAATGCCGCAGAGAAGTGTGAGGCCAAGGAGGATTCGGGAGGTAATGTGCATCATCCTGTTTCAACGCCCCGTGGCCAGGCGTCCATTACGGAATCGTGTCTCGCGAAAAGCGACGGGTTGCCCGGATCGCGGGTTCGCGGATCATGTCCCTTTCCCTTTCCATGGCCGCCAACAAGAACCAGCCGCTCACCGGCACCGCCCTTATTAAAGAGGTCTGCCGGCGCATTCGTGTGGCCCGCAGTTATTGGGACGCCCACAACAACCGCGCCTGCCGCGGCGAACGGGAGAAAGCCATCGCCCTCTACGAAACCCTCACGGATACGGAAAAGGAAAAAGTGCCCCAGATTCTTCGCGTCTGGCTGCGCTACCGCAGCGAGAAATACTTCGGCGAAGGAAGAACACCGCCGGGCAGTCCGCGGCGGTGAAAACAGCAAACCATGGCCAGAATGTCGGCAAGGCGTGACGTGACGCGCAAAGTAGTCCAGGGCTTTAGCCCGCTCCCGCACCGGTCACGGACTAAAGTCCATGACTACTTTGCGCCCACGCTGTAACTTCTTCCCGTCACTTCTCCCACCGACAATACCATGATCAAACCGATCCCACTTGCCGCAACCCTGCTCTCATTTCTTTCGGCACCGCTTGGCGCTGACGATCAACGCCCGCAGAATGTTCCTCCTGCACCATCGAAAGTGGCGGATGTTTCCTCGGAAACGTCTAAAGCACTACCGCCGGAGAAAGGTCTGTTGTGGGACCAGGAAGCCCCCGTGGGCGATGGAAAATTCGAGAAAACCAATACTGCCATCACCGTGTTCCGTCCGGCCAAACCGAATGGTGC
>JANNVM010000316.1:0-3063 GCA_031414455.1 Verrucomicrobiota bacterium | reverse complement strand
TCCGCGCGGATGCTGTCTGCTCGCAACGCGGCCCCGCGCGGCCCGGCACTAAGACAGGTTTCGCCGACCGTCCGGCGACGCCCCTTCTTAATGTCCTCCAGAGAACTGGAGCCAAGCCCACTGCTGGCGTCCTGTGGTGGAGTTGCCCTGACCGTGGCCGAGTGGCAGGACGCAGCGGATGGCGGCTCCGGGTCCGGGGCTGTTTTCGATGAAAGCCGGGGAAGCTCGCCCGGTCGTGGCGCGGAGGCTTCCGGAGAGGCGGGCGGCGACTGGCGGGTGGCAGCCGCCATCTTCGCACCCCGCCGGATTCCTGGTTGTTGGGTGAGGTGCATCGGGTAAATGGGAGGCATGACTGCTGTGACCCTTGAGTTGGAGAACGCCCTCAAACAACTGGACCCCGCCAGCGCCCATTCGCTGGAGCGGGTGGTGTGGGATGTGTTGCGGCTGGCGAAGCAGCGGCAGGAGGCGCGGCCTTCGGCACGCGATAACAACGGCTACCCCGCCGGTCATTTCGAGCGCCTGACGGGAAGCTGGGCGGAAGTCACCTTTGCGCTGCCGGATGATCCGCCGCCCAGGCCTTCCCCTGCATGGACATGACACACTTGATGGATGCCAACATCGTCATCGCCATACTGAAAGGTCAGGCCGATGGACAAAGAGCGGCGGGGCGACTGGCCGCCCTGCCGGCGGAGCAGGTGGCGGTTTGTTCCTTGGTGGAGCCGGAACTCTGGCACGGTGCGGAGAAGTATCAGGTCCAGCAGCGAAGGCGCGATGAACTCCGTGAATTCCTCGCGCCGCACGACTCGCTGCCTTTCGATTCCCTGTGTGTGCCGCATTACGCCCGCATCCGCCATCACCTGGAACAGCAGGGGCAGATGATCGGCGGCAATGATTTGATGATCGCGGCCATAGCGCTGGCGCATGATTTGTCCCTTGTGACGCACAATGGCGGTGAGTTCCGCCGCGTGCCAGACCTGCGCGTGGAGGACTGGATCGGGTAACTGGCTGGACGCAGCGGATGGCGGCGGCGGTCCCGGGCTGTTTTCGATGAAAACTGAGGAGCATTCCTATGACGCGGAAGTTCCCGGAGAGGCGGGCAGCGACTGGGAGGGTGGCGGGTTGCAGCCGCCATTTTCACACCCCGCCGGCAGGCGCATTCTCTGCTTTCGCCCTCTTTGTCGCTCTTGGGGACAGACTACTCATTTTCCATCCGGCAACTTGTCATTCCTGCTGCCCGGGATATTCTGCGGCATGACGACAGCATACGATGAAGTGATCGGGTTCATCGCCCGGGGCCTGACACCGGGGGAACTGTTGCGCTTCCGTCCGTCAGACGAGGCCTGCGCAAGGTTTGAAAGTCTCATTCGCAAAGAGAAAGCCGATGGCCTGCTGCCGGAGGAGCGGGAAGAACTCGACCGCACGATGGAGGCGGAGCGGGTGTTGAGTCTGGCCAAGGCCAAAGCCCGTGCAGAACAGGCGCGCGTGCCGGCATGAGCCAGACCGGCATACCCACGACGCTGCGCGACATGGTGCGGCAGCGAGCCCTCGGGCTGTGCGAATACTGCCTGCTGCATGAGACGGATACAATACACGGATTTCATGTGGATCACGTCATTAGCGAAAAGCACGACGGCCCCACTGAGGAGCACAACCTCGCCTGGGCCTGCCCATTCTGTAACCGTGCCAAAGGCAGCGACATTGCCGGTGAGGAGGACGGTGCTCTGGTACGGCTTTTCAATCCACGCATTGATTTGTGGACGGAGCATTTTTCGCTGGAGAACGAGCGCATCGCCGCACGTTCGGCCATGGCCTCTGTGACCCGGCGGCTGCTCGGTCTGAATGACGCTTTCCGCCTCGCACTGGGGCGCGACCTCATTCGTGGCGGCCTGTTTCCCTCAGCCGCTGCCCGCCAGCTCTTCGGATTCTGAATCCGGCGAACGGCGGGTGCCCGGGCAGCGCGCAGAGAACTGGCTGGAGAAGTTTTGCTTCGCATTACGGACGTCCCTCTTTATTTTCTCGACAGAAACGGAACCGTCCCACTGCTGGCGGTCTGCGGGGGGAGTCACCCTGGCCGTGATTGAATGGCTGGACGCAGCGGAGGGCGGCGGCGGGTCCGGGGCTGTTTTTGATGAAAGCTGATGAGCATTCCCATGGCGCGGAAGCTCCCGGAGAGGCGCGCGGCTACCGGGAGAGGCGGGTGGCAGGCGCATTTTCTCCTTCGTAACTCCGGCGATGCGGAGTGTCCCTGCGGTGGGAGGCTATGATTCGCTTACGCTTATCTCAGACGTGCGCGAACTTCGGCGATGACGGCATCCGAGAGATGGAAATCCGCAGCGCGCAGGCGCCGGAGTGCGTCGTCGAAATCCACCAGGCCGCGGTTGGCAGCTTCGGCGCAGATGGCCACCACGCCGATGACAGGCAGTCCGAGGGTCTGGGCGACGCGGCGGCCCCATCGTTCGTCGAGGATGAGGCGGGAGTCCTGTCGGTGTTCCCACGCGAGAGAAATGGCGGAAGCCTCACCGTTGCCGAGGCTGTCGGTTTCCGGCAAAAGAGAATCCGGATCAGGAACGATGCGCAGCGATGCCGGCGGCTGTCCGATCCATGCTTGCAAGTGTGTTGGCGCCCGGGGATGCCGGCACTCGTGATGCACGGACGCCGTGATGACGACGGAGCCGAAGGTGGCAGGCAGGACACGCAGCAGGTCCGTTTCAGCGAAGGCAGACAATGCGGAGGCCACGCTCCAATCCCTGCTCATCACCGAATGCGAACGGGTGCTGGGCCAGCGGTGAGGGAGTCATGAATCATCTGCGCCCCCGCGCCGCCATCACTCTCAGCACCGTGTCCAAGACCTCATCGAGATGCTTGCCAAGATCATCGGCAAGAAACCGGAGCACGAAGTAACCGTTCGCCTGGAGCAGCGCATCCTTGCGGCGATCCCGGCGATAGGCCGCGGCATCGCCGAGATGCTGGGCACCGTCGATTTCGATGACCAGCCTGGTTTCCGCGCAGAGCAGATCAACTTCGGTCTGACCACGGTCATCGAAAGGGAAAGGCAGCTTCTCA
>JANNVM010000315.1:0-11576 GCA_031414455.1 Verrucomicrobiota bacterium | reverse complement strand
TCGTTCGCTCATCCTCATGCTGCTCGACGGCGGGAAATGGCACGCGTTCCGTCTGCCGAAAGCCACGCACAGCTACGATGGCGCGCACGGCTGGAACACCGAGTGGCCGCGCATCCGCGACATCGGCGAGGACGCGTTGTTGATGACCATGCACGGCAGTTTCTGGAAGTTTCCGAAAACCTTCTCCGCCGCGAACTCCGCCGGGATCGTGCCGCGCTCGTCGTATCTCAAAGTCGTGGGCGACTTCTGCCGCTGGGACGACCGCATCGTGCTCGGCTGCGACGACACGGCGAAGAGCGAATTCATCAATGCCGACAGCATCAAAGGCAAAATCGCCGCGCCCGGCAAATCGCAGTCGAACTTGTGGTTCGTGGATCCGGCACGTCTTGACGCCTGCGGTCCCGCGCTCGGTCGCGGGGCCGTGTGGCTCGATGACGACGTGAAGGCCGGCGTGCCGAGCGAGCCGTTTCTGTTCTCCGGTTTCGCCAAACGCTCGCTGCACCTCACACACGAAAGTGACGCGCCGAAGACGTTCACCATCGAAGTGGATGCGCGCGGCAATGGCTCCTGGAAAAAGCTTCGCGAGATCGTGGTGCCCGCGCGCAGCAACGCCTGGACGGAATTCACCGCTGCCGAAACCGGAGCGTGGGTGCGCCTGACTTCGGATCGGGACGCGACGAAGGCGACCGCGTTCTTTCACTATCGTGCCGATGACCAGCGCGACGCGAAGTCCGCCGACATTTTCAACGGCCTCGCCACCTTGGCCGACGCGAAAGTCTGCGGTGGCGTGCTGCACGCGCGCGGCGCGGACTTCAAGACCCTGCGCTTCCTCGCGCGCAACGCCGCCGGCGATGTCGGCTGTTACGATCTCGATGGCGACTTGCGCCTCCGCAAAACCAACGACGCCACCGGCGCAGCCTGGACGGCGAAGAACGCTGCGATCCAGCCAGCCGTCATCACGACCGATGCTGCGTCCGTGCTCTACGTGGACGGAAAAGGAAAACGCTGGAGGTTGCCGAAGGGCGATGCCGCCTTCGATCACGCTGGCCCCTTCGGCTCGGAGCGTGTGTGCCGCGAAGTTTGCACTGAGCGCAACCTGCTCAACGTCCACGGCACGTTCTATGAACTGCCGGCCGAGAACGCGGGCGGATTCATCAAGCTCCGCCCCGTCGCGACGCACCATCGCCGCATCCATGACTTCGCCAGCTATCGCGGCCTGCTCGTGATGAGCGGCGTGGCTGACGGCGCGAAGGGCGACCGCATCATCCGCAGTGACGACGGCCAGTGCGCGGTGTGGGTCGGTGCGGTGGATGACCTCTGGTCGCTCGGGAAACCACGCGGGCACGGCGGTCCCTGGCGCGACTCCACGGTGAAAGCCGGCGTGCCCAGCGACGCCTATCTCGCCACTGGCTACGACCGAAAACGCCTCACGCTCTCTCACACCGGCGGCCAGCCCGTAACTTTCCGCGTGGAAGCAGACTTCGCCGGCACCGGCGTTTGGGCGGAAGTGACCACGCTCAACGTCCCGCCCGGCAAGCCGCTGGAGCATCGTTTTGCCGATGCGTTTGGCGCTTACTGGCTGCGTGTTGTCGCGGAGAAGGACTCGACCGCCACCGCCAACTTCCATTACGAATGAGGGCCGTTCCGCAATAACTGATCATCGCCATGCGCATTTTGAAATCACTTCTGTTCCCGGTCGCCTGTCTAGCCGTGTTCACGCTCACCGCTCGCGCACAAAACGTCCTGCTCGAAGCCGAGCAGTTCACCGACACGGGCGGGTGGGATGTGGACCAGCAGTTCATGGAACAGTTGGGCTCGTCGTATCTGCTCGCGCACGGGCTGGGCGTGCCGGTGAAGGACGCGGTAACGACGGCGAAGTTCCCGTCGCCCGGCACGTATCGCGTCTGGGTGCGGACGCGTGACTGGGTCGCGCCGTGGAAGGCGCCGGGCGCTCCGGGAAAATTTCAATTGCTCGTGAATGGCAAGGCGCTGGCGGAGACGTTCGGCACGAAGGGCGCGGAATGGCACTGGCACGATGGCGGCAACGTCGTGGTTGGCGCGGAGGCGACGGTAGTTTTGCATGACCTCACCGGATTCGAGGGACGCTGCGATGCGGTGTTGTTCAGCAAGGATCCCAGGTTCGTTCCGCCGAATGATCTGTCGGCCCTGACGAAGTTCCGTCTCGCTGCGCTTGGATTGCCGGAGGAACCGGAGGATGGCGGTCAGTTCGATCTCGTGGTGGTCGGCGGCGGCATCGCGGGTTCCAGTGCCGCGCTCTCGGCCGCGCGGAACGGGTTGAAGGTTGCACTGGTGCAGGACCGTCCCGTGCTCGGCGGCAATGGCAGTTCGGAAGTGCGCGTCTGGCCCGAGGGCCACACTCAGCAGAAACCGTATCGGCACATCGGCGACATCGTGGAGGAACTCGTTCCGCGCAAAGGTCCCGGCGACGGCAATGCCAAGGGCGGCACCGTTTACGCCGACGCGCGCAAGACCGATCTGGTGTGCGCCGAGCCACGCATCACATTGCTGACCGAGCAGCGTGTGTTCGCGGTCGAGGCGCGAGGCGGGCGCATCTTCGCCGTCGTGGCGCAGCACACGCGCACGGCGCGGCGCGTGCGACTCACCGCAAAGTTCTTCGCTGATTGCACCGGCGACGGCACGGTCGGCTTCCTCGCCGGCGCGGATTACGAAATGTCCCGCGAGGATCACCAGGGCCTGAGCAATCTCTGGAACGTGATGGATGTGGCCGACCGCAAGCAGGTGCTCAAATGCGAGTGCAAGGACAGGACCGCGCTGGCGATGGCCGCCGAGGCGGGCGACGTGGCGGCTCCGTTCCCGCGCTGTCCGTGGGCGGTGGACCTGAGCGACAAACCTTTTCCCGGCCGCGAGAAATTCAAGGGCCAGTGGGGCAGCACCAATGCGCTGGACAATCTCGGCGGCTGGTTTTGGGAGAGTGGCTTCGACAAGGATCCCATCGCGGACGTTGAGCGCATCCGCGACTTGAACCTTCGGGCGATGTATGGCGCGTGGGATGCGTTGAAGAACGTGGACAAGCTTTACCCGAATCATCGCATCGGCTGGGCGGCGTTTATTGCCGGCAAACGCGAGTCGCGCCGGTTGCTCGGAGATGTCGTGCTGACGGCGGAGGACTTCCGCTACCAGCGCGTGTTTCCGGACGGGGCGTTCCCGTGCTCATGGCACATCGACATTCACACGCCGGACAAAGGTTTCCAGAAGGGACTCGAAGGCGAGGAGTTTATCTCGCGCGCGACGGAAGGCGCGGACTTCAAGTATGTGGGCCCGTATTGGGCACCGTATCGCTGTCTCTACAGCCGCAACATCACGAACCTCTTCATGGCGGGCCGCGACATCAGCGTGACGCACGAGGCGCTCGGTCCGGTGCGCGTGATGCGGACCTGCGGCATGATGGGCGAAATCGTCGGCAAGGCCGCGTGGATTTCCGTTCGCCACCAGACCTCGCCGCGCGGCGTGTATGAGCAGCATCTTCCGTTGCTCAAGGAGCTGATGACGCAACCAGGTGCGATGCGCCGCGCCACGCTCGACGGCCCGCTCGCATTGCCACCCGGAGCGAAAATCGCGGTTCGTGCCGTGGCGGGAATCAATCCCTCGACGCTCGAAGGAATCGTGATCGACGACGAAGACGCCGAGTTGCACGGCAAGTGGGAGAGCAGCGGCAGCCTCACTGGCTTCGTCGGGGAGAACTACCGTTACTCCAGCGATGCGAAGGCCACGGCGAAGTTTCCTTTCACTGTGAAAGAAGCCGGCAACTATGAAGTGCGCGTCGCCTGGCAACCGCACGCGAACCGCGCCCGGGCTGCGAGCGTCACCGTGCAATCCGCTGAGGGTGAGAAGACGCTGACCGTCGACCAGACCAAACCCGTGTCGGGTGCGAACGGATTCCAGTCCCTCGGCAAATTCCGATTCACCGCCAACGAAAGAGCCGCCGTCCTCTACCGCGTCGCCGGGGCCAAAGGCACCACCCACATCGACGCCGTGCAAGTGGTGCCGGTAAACTGACCGACGGATGCTATCTGAGTCGTGCCATGTCGAACGTAAATACTTACCATGAAGAAGCTTCTCTCCCTGACTGTAGCCCTCTCCTGCTTCGGCCACGCGATCCTCGCGGTGGCGGCCGGGAAACCGAACATCATTTACATCCTCACCGACGACCTCGGCTACGGAGACCTCGGTTGCTATGGCGCGACGAAGGTGAAGACGCCAAACCTCGACCGGCTGGCGAGCCAGGGCTGCCGCTTCACGGACGCACATTCGACGGCTTCGGTTTGCACGCCGACGCGCTATGCGTTGCTCACCGGACGTTACGCGTGGCGTCAGCCGGGCACGGGCATCGCGCCCGGCGACGCCCCCGCGCTGATCAAATCCGGAACCACCACCGTGCCTTCCCTGCTGAAGGCTGCTGGTTACAAGACCGGTGTGGTGGGCAAGTGGCATCTTGGTTTGGGCGACGCACCGAAGACGGATTTCAATGGCGACATCAAGCCCGGCCCGCTGGAACTGGGCTTTGATTATGCGTTCTACATTCCGGCGACGGGCGACCGCGTGCCGTGCGTGCTGGTGGAGAATCATCGGGTGGTCGGCTACGATCCGGCGGACCCGATTCGCGTGAGCTACAGCGTGAAGATCGGCAACGAGCCGACGGGCGATGATCCGAACGTGAAATTAAAAATCAAAGGCGGCCCCGGCCACACCAACACCGTCGTGAACGGCATTCCCCGCATCGGCTTCATGACCGGCGGCAAGGCGGCGCGCTGGGTGGATGAAGACATCGCCGACACGCTGACAGCCAAAGCGGTGAAGTTCATCGAGTCGAACCAGGCCGGCCCGTTCTTCCTCTACCTCTCCACGCACGACATTCACGAGCCGATGGTGCCGCACCCGCGCTTTCGCGGCACGAGCGAGTGCGGCTGGCGCGGCGACGTCATTCATCAACTCGACTGGACCGTGGGCGAGGTCCTGGCGGCGCTCGATCGCCTCAAGCTGGCGACGAACACGCTCGTCATCTTGACCAGCGACAACGGCGGCGCGATCAAGGACACCTACGACGACGGCACGAACCCGCTGCACTCCCGCCAGCCGCCGAATGGCCCGCTGCGCGGCTTCAAAGGCTCGCTCTACGAGGGCGGGCATCGCGTGCCGTTCCTCGCGCGGTGGCCGGGACGTATTACGGCGGGCAGCACGTCCGGCCAGCTCCTGGCGCACGTGGATGCGCTGGCCACGTTTGCCGCGCTCACCGGCCAGAAGCTTGCGCCCGAAGCCGGCCCTGACAGCTTCAACGTCTTGCCCGCGTTGCTCGGCGAGAAGCTCAAGCAACCCGCCCGCGACCACCTCGTCTTGCAGAACAACGGCCAGGCACCGCTGGCCTTGCGCGAGGGTGACTGGGTGTTGATCGAGAAGGGCGCAGGCCCTCGTCAGCAGCGCCGGGCGGCCCAAGCAGTAGAAGCTGCCGCGCCCCGTCCTGAACTCTTCAACGTCGCCACCGATCTCACGCAGACGAACAATCTTGCGGCTAAGGAACCGGCGCGGATCAAAGCCATGTCGGCGCGATTGGAGAGGATTCGCCAGGAAGGCAGCAGCCGTCTGGATGCCGCCGCCGCCAAATGAAAACTTTAATTCTCTTCCTCACCGCCCTGCTGGCACTCAGCGGCCTTCTCCCAGCCGCTGAGATCAGGAAGCCCAACATCCTCATCATCGTTAGCGACGACCACGGCTACGCGGATGCCGGGTTTCAAGGCAGCACGGAGGCTGTCACGCCGCATCTCGATGCGCTGGCAAAGTCCGGCGTGCGCTGCACCAGCGGCTACGTCACGTATCCGGTCTGCTCTCCGTCACGCGCGGGGTTGCTCACGGGCCGGCATCAGTCGCGCTTTGGGCATGAGAACAATCCGGTCTATGACCCGCTCGACGCGAAAGAGGGTCTGCCGCTCACGGAAAAACTGCTGCCGCAATTCCTCAGGGAAGCGGGCTATCGCACGGGCTGGGTCGGCAAGTGGCACCTCGGGGCGTCGCCCGCGCATGTGCCGTGGGCGCGCGGGTTCGATGAATCGTTCGGCTTCATCGGTGGTGGTCATCGCTTCACCGGCTGGATGCCGAACGAGCGGCAATACACGCTGCCGCTCATCCGTGGCGGAGAGAACATCAACGACGTTCCTCCGCACCTCACCGCCGCACTCGGCGACGAGGCCGCCGGATTCATCCGCCGCAACAAGGAGAAGCCGTGGATGCTCTACCTGCCATTCAACGCGCCGCACACACCGCACGAGCCGAGTGCCGGGCGGCTGGAAAAGTTCGCGCACATCCAGAATCCGGCGCGCCGCAAGTACCTCGCACAAATCAGCCTGCTCGACGACGCCATCGGCAACGTCACCGCCGCGCTCGCCGGGACCAGCCAGCGCGAGCGCACGCTGATTTTCTTTTTCAGCGACAACGGCGGCCCTTCCGGCGGACCCGACAACACCCCGCTGCGCGGCACCAAAGGCACGCTCTACGAAGGCGGCGTGCGCGTGCCGTTCCTCGTCAGTTGGCCCGCGAAACTGCCCGCAGGCAAAGACTTCGAGCATCCCGTGACCTCACTCGATGTCTTCGCCACCGCGCTCGCCGCCGCCGGTGTCGCGATGCCCGCGGACAAAAAATATGACGGCGTGAACATCGTCCCGCATCTCGCCGGTGAAGTGAAAACTCCGCCGCACGAGCGCCTGCTGTGGCGGATGCACAACAAGCAGTCCTTCGCCATTCGTGAGGGGAACTGGAAGCTCATCCGCACCGGCGAAAATCCGCCGGAACTCTATGACCTCGCCGCAGACCCCGGAGAAAAAAACAACGTCGCCTCCGCCAACGCCGAAGTCACCACCCGCCTCACCGCCGCGCTTGAGGCATGGGACAAAGAACTCATTGCCCCCGTCTTCCCCGGCAGTTCGGTGAAGAACGAAGACTGGGGCCCCGGCGGTGCCAACCAGAGAAACGCCCCGCAACAAAAGAACGCCAAGCCATGAAAACCACATCACCTGCCATCACCCGCCGCCGTTTTATCGGCACCACCATCACCGGCAGTTCGGCGCTGGCTGCTGCCACGCCTTTGCTGGCCAATGCGGCAGCAGCCCCTTCCGGCATCATTGATTGCCAGAGTCATCTCTTCTTTCCCGAAGTTCTGGAACTGATGCGAAAGCGGAAGGCGGACCCGGTGGTCTATGAAAAGGACGGCACGACGTATCTCAGGATGGGAAGCTGGCTGCGCAAGGTGCAACCGCTCTATCTCGATGTGGAGGCGAAGCTCGCGGCCATGGATGCGGCAGGCATCGCGATCACGCTGCTGAGCACGAATGACCCGGGGCCGGAATGGTTCGGCGATGATGGCCCGGCCGCCGCGCGGTTGATTCACGATTCGATCGCCGCCGTGATTGCGAAACATCCCGCGCGTTTCCGCGGCTTGTGCGTGCTGCCTTTGCAAAACGAAAAGGCCGCCGGCGAGGAACTCGACCGCTGCGTGCAGAAGCTCGGGTTCAAAGGAATTCTGCTCTACACAAATCTGAATGGCACGTGGTGCGATGAGCCGCAGTTTCGCTGGCTCTATGCGCGGGCCGAGGAGTTAGACCTTCCCATTCTGCTGCATCCCGCGATGCCAATGACCACCGAGCAGGTGAAGGGTTACGAGCTGACCAGCACGCTGGGCAACATGTTTGAGAACACCATCGCCATGGCGCGGATCATCGCCTCGGGGCTGCTCGATAAACATCCGCGACTCAAGCTCGTGTGCCCGCATCTCGGCGGCACGCTGCCATACATCAGCGGGCGGATGGACCACCAGGTCACCGTGCTCAAACGCGGCCCGCAGACCCTTCAGCGGAAACCCAGTGAGTATCTGCGCGACATCTACATGGACATCGTCTCGCCGCTGCCGGAGGCGATGCGCTTCGCGCTGGGTTTCACCAGCGCGGACAAGCTGCTCTTCTCCAGCGACCATCCGTGGGTGGCGCCGGCGGTCATCTGCGATGCCCTGCACAGCCTGAAGCTGCCCGCTGCCGATGAACAAAAAATCCTCAGTGGCAATGCACGGCGGCTATTCGATCTATGAAACTTCGGCACTCGATTTGGATTCCCATTAGAATCCGCAATCCCCCTTTTTAACCCATGCCACGCATCTTCGACAACATCGCCCTCGGCCTCCTGCCAGCCCTGCGGGAGACGCTCGAAATCTTCCAGCGTTCCGACTTCAGCGACGGTTAGGCTCTGTAAAACAATAAAGGTATCAACTTAATGAATTGCTGGTTGGCTTTATGACGTAGTTCCAATCGCCATGAAACTTATTTCGTTCCACATGGATTAGCTTCATTTCCTCATCCGTAACTTTGCGCCCAGTGGGATATTTCCGGCGGTCCAATCGGCAGGTCACTTTCAGCCCTTTTGCAGTGGTTGTTTTGGCGATGAGGTGAACGATCGTTTCGTAATCCCGCAATGGCTCTCCACGCCAATTCGAAGAGATAAAGGAAAAGAGTCGGTGCTCGATCTTGTTCCACTTGCTCGTGCCGGGTGGAAAATGACAAACGGACAGCGAGAGTCCTGTCTCATCCGCAAATTTCTGCAGTTCCAACTTCCAGAGTCGCAACCGCGACCCATTGCTTCCGCCGCCGTCAGCGGTGATCAATATCATTTCCGCACCCGGATACAGCCGCCTCCCTTCATGGCGCCACCATCCGCGAATCGAGGCCACGGCAAATGCTCCGGTGTCATGATCGGTCCCCACATTCACAAAGCCGGCGTTGCGTCCCACATCGTAGATCCCGTAGGGGTAGGCGCGGGGGACTTCGGGGGAAGGAAAGTCATGCCCCTGAACTTTGGTCGGCTGTTTTGCCGGAAGCCACTTCTGGCCGGCATTGTCGTAGTTGCCGATGAGTTCCTTCTTTTTCGTGTCCACCGAAATCACGGGAGTCCCCGCTCCCAGGCATTTTTTCACCTTGGTGTTAATGTGGCGGAACTGCGCGTCGCGGTCGGGATGATCCGCCCCCTCCTCAGTCTTGCGATTGCTCTGCAGGCTGTAGTTGAGATCATGCAGAAGGTGCGCCACCTTTGCATGGCTGACCGGGTGAGCTTGCCTGCCCAGTTGCGTGGCAATCGCCCGAGTACTCTTGCAAATCCATCGCAGGGGCGACTCTGGATCGCCCCGCGTCCCGGAATCAATCATCTCTTCAAGTGCTCCCAAAAGTTGAGGGTCGCAAGCAGTGACAGATTTGCGTCCTGCTCCCGGACGACGGATGCGGCCTTCCGGCGGCGCGGATCCCTCCTGAATTTCCCGGATGCCTTTGAGAATGGCCTTTCGCGAAAGCCCACAGGCGCGACGCACCAGGGAGATTCCGCCATAGCCCAAACCTATTGCTTCACTAGCCGCCATGATGCGCCGTGTGCGTTCGTCCAAAAGCGGCCACACCGGAAGAAACTTCTGAGTGAGATTGGCAAGAGTGCTCATGCTCAGAGCACCAATACAGTATCATATTCGAGTTGCAACCTTTATTTTTTTACAGCGCCTTACTTCAATTTGCGCGGCTGGAAAGCCGTTGATGCGCTGGTTGAAAAATGGGCGGGCGTAACGGGGCAGCAATGCCGCCTGCTCGTCGGGATGCAACGGCTGCCGCAAGACGATCTCCGCAAAGCCTACAGCCTGCTTCCGCGCGAGGACCAAATCAGCAATCAGGGCGTCATCCGTCTGAAGCGCGGATTGGCCGAGGAGTTTCGCGCGTGTCTCACCATTGGCGCTCCGACCGACGACGTGCACTTCTCTTCTCTCCCGGGCAAGCTCTTCTACAGCACGCAGATTCCCGTCTGCATCTGGTTCCTCGGGAGCAGCAAAGCGCCGCCACCAATCAAGCTAATTCTCTCATTACGATAAAAAAACACTATCCCATGCTCCACTGTTGATTCAGAAGCTACGGACACTTCTACGAAATGCGAACTCTCCGCCTCAAAATTTCCGAGCTTTACCAGTTTGAAGGACAGCTCCCCACGCATCCGAACCCGGATGTAGTGGAACTGACCCCCCTGATTTTGAAGCAGTTTGGGTTTCTTCCACAGCCGTTAATGATCACGATTGAAGGTGATGAGATCGTGCTGCAATTCCCGGAGGAATCTACCACCGCACAGACCGAAGCGGCGCGCCTCGCGCAAACGGGCGGCAGAAGGGGATTATCCGAAGGCCATTGGCATCTTCAAGCGCGTGCTCGAACTCCAGCCCTCCCTCCACAGCGCCCGGCGTGACCTCGCCATGGCCTATGTGGAAATTGGCGATGTCGAAAATGCGCAAAACCACCTCATCGAAGTGCTGCGGCTCGATCCGCAGGATGCGTGGAGTTGGGTCATTCTCGGCAACCTCTACATCCGCGAGAAATCTGATCTTGAGACGGGCGAAAAATTCCTTCGCAAAGCCCTGGAAATAAAGTCGGAGGATGCCTGGGCGCTGAACAGTCTGGGCGCGGTCTGCCACGAACAGGGGAAGGACGAGGAAGCCATCCTGCATTTTGAGCGGGCCATCGCAGCCAATCCAGATTTTGTTAACGCCTACTATGGCGAGGCTCTTGTCTTGGAAAGCACTGGCCAGTCTGAGGCGGACCCCGAAATTCGGGCCAGGAGCTAAGCTATAGTTTGTGGAGGTGGGGAGCGGGGAGTAACCCGAACCAAACCACACCAAATGAAAGCCAAACGCAGAAGACACGATCCCGAATTCAAGGCCCGCGTGGCGCTTGAGGCGCTCAAGGGCGTCAAATCCATCCAGCAAATCGCGAAGGACTACCAGGTCCATCCGGTGCAGGTCTCCGAATGGAAAAAGACCATGACCGAGGGCGCCACCGGTGTCTTCGGAACCGGCAAAGCCAAGACGGAGGGCGAGGACTTTGAGCAGGAACGCAGCGCGCTGCACTCCAAGATCGGGCAGTTGACCGTGGAGGTGGACTTCCTGCGAAAAAAATCAAGACAGCTCGGTCTGTGAGGGATCTCACCCGGCTGGTGGACAAAAATCATCCCCAACTCAGTATGCGCAAACAATGTGAACTCCTCGGCGTGGCCCGCTCCACGGTGGATTACGAACCGGCGGCGGAAAGTGCGGAGGATCTGCGGATCAAACGCCTGCTCGACGAAATCTATCTGATCGATCCGTGCCTCGGCAGCCGGCGGCTGGTGACAGTGCTGGAGCGGGACCACGGAGTGAAAATCAACCGCAAGCACCTGCAGCGCCTGCGTCGGGAGATGGGACACGAGGCCATCTGGTGCCGGCCGCGGACGAGCATTCCCGATGACCAGCACCGCAAATATCCCTATCTGCTGCGGAACCTGACGATCGATTTTCCCGATCAGGTGTGGTGCGCCGACATCACGTATGTGCCCATGCCCGGCGGCCACGCCTATCTGTGCGCCGTGATGGACTGGCATTCCCGCAAAGTCCTCGGCTGGGCAGTCTCCAACACCATGGACACCGGGCTGTGTCTCACGGCATTGAACCAGGCGATCCGCCTCACCGGCAACGTGCCTGACATGTTCAATACCGACCAGGGCTG
>JANNVM010000314.1:0-12584 GCA_031414455.1 Verrucomicrobiota bacterium | reverse complement strand
GGCTGCTTGCCCTGGAGGGCGAAGCCGAAAAGGCCAGGGCTGCCCTGCTGGTGGGCGTTTTTGTGGGGGACTTCGATCGTCCACTTGTCAGGCTCGGGCTCGCCTTTGGTCCACGCTTTGCCGCGGATGACGCCGCTGCCGTCGGCATTGAGTTCCACGCTGGTCTTGAGAGTGTACCACTGTTTGGCGGCGATGGTGAAGGGCGCGGCGACTTTGAGGCGCTCGTGGTTGCTGCTGACTTCGATCTCGTTGCTGTTGCCTTTCAGGGTGATGAGATAGCGCTGGTTGATGACCCCGACTTCGCTCTTCATGCGCCGGTTGCCTTCGGTCATCACGTCAGCCTGAACAGTGTAGTTTTTCATGTCTGGGCTGCCGATGAAAGTCATGGCGCGCTGAAAGAAAACGGGGGCGAGGGTCTTCACGAGCACCTTATTGCCGTCCATTTCGCGGATGTCCCATTTGAAGCGGCCACCGATCCAGGGGAGGGGCGGATAGGCGAACTTGATGCCGCTGGCGACTTCCTCCGGCGTGGCGGGCAGGGGCGCGGGCACGGCTCCGGGAGGCGAGGGTGGTGGTGCGACGAGGGGCTTGGCCGTCAGCAGATCCGGGAGGAGCACCTGATTGAGTTCGAATTTCTCAAAGTCCTGAGCGAACGGGATGTCGGGCATGACACGTCCGCGGACGATGCCGTATGCGGTGCCGCTGATTCCCTTGAAGGCGCCGGCGCTCGCTTTGGCGGTGGCGGTGGCGGTGAGTTCACCTTTGTCGTTGAAGGTGGCGTCGAGGGTGGCGCGGACTTTGGCGGTGGGCGGGATGAAGGATTCCCATTTCACCGCTTCCGCCGGGCCGGTGGGGTAGCCTTTGGCATCAATGCCGCGGACGGTGAAGGGCGCAGACTTGCCAGGGTAGAGGATGACTTCCTGCGGCATCGCCTGAAGCGAGACGGCGGGGCCGGGAGGAGTCTTTGGCAGCGAGAACCACTCGCCTTTGCCGCTGACACCCTGACCGATTTCGAAGCAGTAGAGATGCTTCGTCGTGGTCACGTAGAGCTTGCCGTTGGAGATGGACGGCGCGCCGAAGGCAAATCCCTGGAGTTTTACGCGATGCACGATTTCGCCTTTCTCCTTCGTCGGTTTCACCACAAAGAGCAGGCCGTCTTCGCTGGCAGTGTCATTCAAAATGGGGACGTAGAGCAGGCCGTTCACCCATGTGGGCGAGGAGTGGAGATTGCCCGGCCCGAGCTTGAGCGACCAGAGTTCCTTGCCGTCGGCGGCGTCCACGCAGTTGAGTGCGCCGCTGGTGACGATCTGGAAGACCATGCCGTCGGCATAAGTGGGCGAACTGGTCTCCGCCGCGTAGGGCTGACGCCATGCCTCGGCATTGGCATCCACAAAGGGCACGGGATCCTCCGGCGGGCCGGGGGGCAGGGCTTTGTCAGGAATGGCAATGGCAGCGAGGCGCCCGGTCTCGGTGTTGTCGTGGTTTTCCTTGTCGTGAACCGAGATGAGTTTTCCGTCCACGATGATGGCGGAGGAATTGATGCCGCCTTTCGCTCCGCTCCAGCGCCAGAGCGGTTTTCCATTCAACGGATTGAGCGCCACGTAGTGTCCGCATCCGGTGGTGGCGTAGAAGACGGGAGCGCCGTTGCGCATTTCGAGGACGCCCGTGCTGAACGAACTGTCGTTGGGGGTGACGCCCGGCGTAGAGGCCCAGACGAGCGCGCCGGTTTGCTTTTGAAAGCCGTAAAACCGGTCCCGGGCCGGACCGTCGCCGCCCCAGTTGGCAGTGATGCCGCGGACGATGACGATGTCGCCGACGATTACCGGCGCTCCGGTGCGTCCGTTGGGGAAGCTGAGGCGACCGTAGGTTTCCATCATGCTGATGCGGAACTTGTAGTTCCCGTCACGGTCGAGGCAGACGAATTCGCCCGGCGTGGTGAGCAGATAAATCAGTCCCGATTCCGGGTCTATGGTCGGGGCACCGATGGCATAGCGGGTGTAGGCGTTGTCGCTGAGGAAGTCAGCGTAGGTTTTCTCCCAAAGCTTTTTGCCGGTCTTTTCGTCGAGACAGGTCAGCGTCTCGACCAGTTCACTGCCGCTGCCGTGGTAGCCGAAGAGAAACAGGCGGCCGTCGGCGACAACACACTCGCCGCGGCTGGAGATGGCGTAGGTCCAAACCGGCTTTTCGTTCAGAGCATTCTTCTCGTATTTCTCAGCACTGCGCCCGTCCTGAGTGGGACCGCGCCATGAATACCAGTTGTCGGCAAAAGCCGTGGAGAGTGAAAGCGCGGCAACGGTGGCAGCGGCGCGAGGGAAAGTAAGGCGGGGGGTTTTCATAGAATGACCTTGGAGAACGGGGCATAACGGCAGCCGCGCCCGGTATCTTGCAACCATGAATCCTCCCGCAGGACGGGAGCCTGTCCGCTATTTTTTCGCCTGGGCCCGGAGGTGATTCTGGTATTCAAGCTGGAGCGACTCCGGGTGTCTCGCGTTAATAAGTGCTTCGTCTATGGCGAGGTGACCGCCGATGGCGAGGTGGAGCAGGCTATCGTCAAAGGTGTGCATGCCGGACGACGCGCCGATCTGCATGAGGCTGTAAACCTGCTCGAATCGGTGGTCGCGGATGGCAGCCTGGATGGCACCGTTCACGACCATGACCTCGCTGGCCATGACGCGGCCGGGAGCATCCGCGCGCGGCAGGAGGCGCTGAGAAATGACGCCGATGAGGGCGCCGGCCATTTGCGTGATGATCTGCGGCTGCTGCTGCGCGGGAAAGACGTCTACGATGCGGTCCAGCGCACCAGTGCAACTCCGTGTGTGCAGTGTGGAAATGACGAGGTGGCCTGTTTCCGCCGCGGTGAGAGCGGCGGCGATACTTTCCTGATCACGCATTTCGGAGACGATGATAACATCCACGTCCTGACGCAGCGCAGCGCGCAGGGCGGCGGGAAAGGAATGCGTGTCGTGCCCGATCTGGCGCTGTTTGATGAGGCCGTATTTGTGCTCGAAGGTGAATTCGATCGGGTCTTCGACCGTGATGACCATGTTGCTGCGCGTTTCGAGGATGCGGCGCGTCATGGCGGCAAGCGTGGTGCTCTTCCCGGTGCCGGTCATGCCGGTGAGCAGGACGAGGCCCTGGGTCGCTTTGCAGAATTCGTTGATCTGCGGCGAGTGGCCGAGGGAATCCAGTTCCGGGGCCTCGCTCGGCACATAACGGAACGCGGCTTCGACGTTGCCGCGGGCGATGTGAGCGTTGCCGCGGAATCGCCCCACGCCTTCGACATTCAGCGCGAAGTCCAGCTCCCAGTCCTTTTCCAGTTTTGCGCGCTGCGTGTCGGTCAGCACGGCCATGATGAGTTCGCGAATGTGCGGACCATCGAAGTCATAGTCTTCGAGCGGCGTGATTTTGCCGTCAATGCGCGCAGCGGGCGGCGCACCGGTGGTGAGGTGGAGGTCGGAGCCTCCGTGCTCCCGGGTGGCAGCAAGGTAATCAAGAATGTCGCGGGCCATGTGTGGGGGAATACTGAAGTATGAAGGCTAAAGGATGAAAGAATGTCATGACACCCCTCTGAGGGCGCGGTTGAATTCGAAGCTGTTGCCGCTGTTCGAGAGGGCGACGTCGTAGGAAATGATTTCGGCCTGAGTGGCGGCGACGAGAGACTGGAGCAGCGAGCAATTGGCGGGGTCGTCACCGCGGCGGAGGTGCTCGGCGAGCGCGGGGATGTTCATGGCGCGCATCCATTCACGGGCGGCACCGTTCACTTCCATGTGCTCGCAAATCAGCACGACCCCGGTGCCGTCGGCCGTGGGAAGGAGCCGCTGGCTGAGAATGCCGATGGTTTGGTTTGAAAGCAGTGAGAGCATGACCTCGCGGTCGGAGGGCGGCACGAGGTTGGCGAGGCGGTCGAGGGATTCGGTAACGTTAGGACTGTGCAGCGTACTGATGACGAGGTGACCGGTCTCGGCGGCCTGGAGGCAGGTCATAGCGGAGTCGGCGTCGCGGATTTCGCCGAGGAAGATCACGTCCGGCGCCTGGCGCAGCGCTTTTTGCAGGCCGGTCTTGTAAGAGTTGGTGTCGAGTCCAACTTCCCGTTGAGTGAAGAAGGCGGCGCGGTCGGTGAAGAGGTATTCGATAGGATCCTCGATGGTGACGATGTGCCCCGGGCGGACGTTGCTGATGTGATCGAGGCAACTGGCGACGGTGGTGGACTTGCCGCATCCGGTGGGGCCGGTGATGAGGATGAGTCCGGCACGGCGCGTCAGCCATTCCTGAAGCAGCGCCGCAGGCAGGCCGAGGGAATTCATTTCCGCAACGTTGGTTCGGATTTGCCGCAGCACCGCGCCGAGGCGGCCCATGCGGCGGTGAAGGTTGACGCGAAAGCGCGTGCCGTCGGTGGCGTACCACGCGGCATCGCGATCCTGAACGGTGGCCGGCTCAACTCCGCAGGCGGCACAGAGTTCCTCCATGTCCGGGGTGCTCACCTGCTGCTCATGCTGGTGAAAGGCTCCGTTCACTTTGATCCGCGCGGGATGGCCCTCGGCGAGAAAGAGATCGGATGCTCCCCAATGACGGGCGAGGGTGGTGAGAGATTCGAGAAAAGCGGACATTGGAGAATACAGAATGCAGAGGGCAAAATGAAGAGACAGAGAAGGCGGGCAATTCAAATTACCTTCCGATGACAAATCTGTCACCGTTTGCCGAACTTGCGGGCGAGTCCGGCTCCCCTGCTCCCACCGGGTTCACATTCGTCAACCAGCTACTCCGCCGGCAAGCGGAAGAGCACGTCTGGAAGCGCCTTTCGTCAAACCGCCGCAGACAATGCCGTGCTCAGGCCGGCCGATACTTCCCCCGCGGCAAAAGCGTTCCCATCCAGGGGAGGGCTGGACAGCCTATTTCTTGTCCAGCATTTTGATTTTGATGTCTTTGAACTGGAGCGTCATCGTGTGGCCGGCGTGCATTTGGAAGCCAATGACTCCGTCCCTGCAGGCCTTCGGGCTGTTATCGGTCAGATCGGTGGTGACCTGGCCGTTGATGCTGTATGTAATGTGGTTGCCGTCCACGACCACGATGACGTCGTTCCATTCACCGACAGGTTTGATCCTGGCTTTGATTTCAGCGTCCGTCTTGTCGAGAGGCGTGCCGGTGCGCTTGTTGGCCGCGTCCCATACCGTCTTTTCGCCCCGGTTGCTCATGATGCCACGACCCCCGGCGACGCCGGCTTCGTCATAGATGATTCCGGTGTATCCATTGCCCGCATCAATGTCCGCCTGATAGCCGCCGACGTGCAGCGCCTCAGCATTATCAATCTTCCCGCGGATCTGCAGGCCCGAATTTCCATCGGGAGTGAGCCACTTAAAACGATAACGGATTTCGAAGTTGGCGAATTTTTCAGGGCTCTCCTTCGAGGAGAGCAAAATCAAGTTGGTCTGTTTGGACGTTTCTTTGGTTTCGGAGCACTGAATCGCGCCGTCCACCACAGTCCAGTATCCCTTCAGGCCCTCCCAGCCGGTGAGATCCTTGCCGTTGAAAAGAGATATCCAACCGTCTGCCCCGGCAGCAGGAATTTCAGCTTTGGGCTTATCCTGGGCCATGCCGGCATTCGAGAGAGCGCCCAGAGTCAGAACTGCGCAAAATAGGGAGAATGTTTTCATTAGTTTGATAGGGCGTTGGTAGATGGATTCCAGCAGGGCGGCAATTTTGGTTCGGGTTACATGGCCCGCAAGGGATTTGCTCCGGCGTCCGCGGATGCTGGCGAGGAACATTCGCCGGCAGTCCGCGGGGAAATCGCGGCATTGCCACTGCGGAGAAGTGGCGGCATCGCTGTTCCATGATCGCTGCCCTGCGCCGCACTTTTACTGATCTGCTCGATCCCCGCCTGACATGGACACTCATCAAGGCGGTGGCACTGAGCGCGCTGGCCTATGCAGCGGTGTGGGGCGGTTCGTGGTGGCTCATCATGCGCTCCCGCTGGGCGGATGCGGCATGGCTCGATCACACCCTGCATGCCCTCGGCGGACTGGGCGTGATGGTGGTTTCGCTACTGCTTTTTCCGTCAGTGTTTGGCGTGGTGCAGGCGCTGTTCCTTGATGGCGTGGCGGACCGTATCGAGTCGCGGCACTATCCGGCACTGGGTCCGGCCCGCGGGACGGCGATCCGCGATGGATTGATTTTCTCCGTTAAAGTCCTCATCCTGATGGTGGTGGTCAATCTCGTGATGCTGCCCGTTTATATCGTTGGAAGCATTTTTCTCGGCGCGGGCATGGCGCTTTTTTATGCCGTGAACGGCTGGCTGTGCGGCCGCGAATATTTCGTGCAGGTGGCACTGCGCCGGATGACACGCGGGGAATCGAAACGCTGGGCGCGCGCCAACCGCGGCACGCTCTGGCTGGCCGGGACCGCCATTACGCTGTTGGGCACAGTACCGATCCTGAATTTCGCCGCGCCCGTCCTGGGCTGCGCGTTCATGGTGCATGTGGCGCGGACGCTGCGCCTGCCCCGGGATAATGGATAGACAGAAATGCGTCCTCGCTCAGGGCTTCGCCGGCTCGTCACGCACGACGGCAGGACTGCCGGCGAAAGAAACATATCGCTGGCCGTTGGCAGCCCGCTCTTTCTGCCGGGCACGCATCCGGGCACCGATGCGCCGCGGGTCGAAGCCGCACTCGCCAGCCTGCTTTTCCCGGGTGCGGTGGATCTCGTTGATAATGTCGTCCGGTGTCATGAGTCAGATGATGACAGCTTTTCGTCGGGACTGCAAATGACAGGGCATGTGAATCCGCTTTGTACGCAGAGCCGCTCGAGGCGGCGGATGATGTTCACGTTATTGATGTGCCTGCAGTTCCATGTGAGGAGGAAATCCATCCCGTGGACAGCGGAAATGGCGACGTGGAAGGCGTCCTGCGCGGCCTTTTGAGGAATCAATCCCCCTTGGTCGTCTCGATGTAGAGCAGCGGGTTCACGGTCTACTGAAATTCGCCGCGGAAAACGCAGCGCGCCGTCGGCGTTTCGTGGAGGACGATCTCGCACAGCCCCGGCAGTTGGGGAGCGAGGGCTTTCCAGAACCAGGCGCACATGATTTCGATCGTGGGATTTTCGAGACCGGCGATTTCGTTGACGTAGGAATGGTCGAGCCGGTCGAGAAGCGGCTTCATGGCGCGGGTGATCTCGGCGTGATCGTAGAGCCAGCCGGTGGCGGGATTGACTTCGCCTTCAACGGCGATTTCCACCTTAAAGCTGTGGCCGTGCATGAGGCGGCACTTGTGGCCCTCCGGTGCGTGCGGCAGCGTTTGCGCGGCTTCGAAGGTGAAATCTTTAACAAGTCGGGCGCGCATGAAGGTAAGATGTCAGGAGCCAACGGCGGCGACGCGGTTGCCGGACTGGGAGACGAGGGCCGCGGCAAAGATTTCGTGGGAGGCGAGCGCTTCCCGCGGGGTGACGCAGCCGAATTTGTCACCGAGCAGGCCTTCGCGTTCGATAAGATAGGCGGCCCACATCTGCTGCATGATGTCAGGGAAGCCAACTTCAAAAATACCTCCGGTGATGGCGGGGAAGGCCATGTCAAAACCGAGGTCGGTGCGTTCCCAGATCTGGTCCTTCGCGGTGCGGCGGAAGGTGTGCAGGCTCTTGGGTTCGGCCGTGGAATAACGAATGCCGCCATCGGTTCCGAAGACTTCGATGAACCAGGTATTGGTCGCGCCGGGAGCCATGCGTTTCATTTCGAGCCGCATCGGCACCTGATGTCCGTGGTGGCCGATCCACGTGTGGAGAAGGGCATTGTCCCACGTGTCGCACGTGACCGGCTGGCCGTCATTGCCCGGGCGCTGCGGATATCCTTTTTGCAGCTGGGCATAGACGCTGTGCGGCATCCAGCCGAGGCGCAGCGGGACATGGAGCGTGTGCATGCCGAGATCGTTGAGCACGCCGCCTTCGCCGCAGATGTGACTGAATCGTTTCCAGTTCGCGGGTTTGGAAGCCTCCAGATCGCTGCTGTGGTGGAAGCCGCTGTGGATTTCCATCAGCCGCCCCATGGTGTTAGACTGACAGGCTTTGACAACCCGCTGCACGCCCGGGAAGAATGGAAATTCACTGCTGCAACGCACGAAGCGCCCGCTTTTTTCCGATGCTTCCGTGATGCGCCGCGCGGAGGGCAGATCAATGCCGAACGGTTTCTCCGCAAAGAGATCCTTGCCGGCGGCCAGCACATCGAGGTAGATTTTTTCGTGCAGATGGTGGGGCACAGCGACATAGACGACGTCAATGTCAGGACTGGCGAGCAGTTCCGCATAATCCGCGGTCAGCAATTTTGCCGTGGGGATGGCGCGAAACCATTCCAGCACCGCGGGGCTGACATCCGCCACACCCGCCAGCACCGGCTGCACGGGCATATCCTTGAGCGCACACCAGCGGGCAAAGGCGCTCGCCATCTCGCGCCCCATCAACCCGCCGCCAATAATTCCAACGTTGACTGTCTTCATGTAAAAATGTCGCGTGCCCGGCTTAGCGCGTCTTCGGCTTAACCGCGGGCTTCGGTGCCGGTTTGGCGGGCTTCACCGGATCCACAGCCGGCTTCACCGGAGTGGCCGGGCCGGCGGGTTTGACGGCACCTTCGATGGGAGTGGACTTCGGCGCCTGCTCGTTGAGCGCCACCTGCCACTTCTCGCCGTTTTTAACCAGCGAGACGAGTTCAAGCCGCTCAATGAGAGTTTCGCCCGTCGAATATTTGGCCCGCACGAGAACGTGAGCCAGCCGGTCGGTTTCCTGCGCGACGCTGAGCACCGCCATCGTGATGCTCTTGCGGATGATCTCCAGTTTGGCCTCCTCCACCTTGTAACGGTCCTGGAGCCCTTCGTGGAAGGCGGTGTAAAATTCGCGGGGCTTCATCGCCTTCACCTCTGCGATCGTGGATTTGCCAACGCGCCGCACCATACTCTCCTCTTCGTCCATCGTGCGAGCCTGCCCGGCGCGGGCGACATAATCGGTGTGCAGCACTTCCATGCTCTTCTCATCCACGATGTCGGCACTCTTTTTCCACTGCCGGGTAATGATCATCCTGAGATACTCCTCGACCACTTTGGCAGCGGGATGCTCAGCGGGACTGGCGACAGCCGCCGGAGCGGCGGCGTCCGGTGCGGCGGCCGTCTGAGCGGCAGCGCGGGGAGCGGCGGCGGTGAAGGCGGCGACAGAGAAGAGAACAATAGCAAGGGGGCGGAACCGTGAAGTCATGGGAATGGATGCGTAGGATTGGAACGGCGACGTATGGCATAGCCCGGGAGAACCCGCCAAGAGGGATTTTCCCGCGCGGGCACCCGGTCCGGACGCGTGCCGGCAGGGCGGGCAGACGGAAGCGCCGCACAAATGACGAGCGAGACCGGCGGTGCCACCCGGATAACGCTGCTGTTCCAGTGCCCGCACCTATTGCACTCCCCTTCCATTGCAAGACCCGCGCGCTTCCTCCCGTACCCGATTGGTTGCCCGGGACCGAGAAGACTGCTTGCCATGAGGTGCAGCGGTTTCTAAAGTCCCCGGTATGACAATTCCATTTCCGGTCCGTGCGGCGCTGATCCTGACGATCGCGTTTATCCCTGGCTGCCGCGACGGGCAGGCCGACGCCGGCAGGAAAAAGTGGACCATCGCGGTGGTGCCGAAGGGCACGACGCATGAATTTTGGAAAGCCATCCATGCGGGCGCGGTGAAGGCGGAGCGGGAGATTCGCAACGGGGGTCAGCCGGTCGAGATTATCTGGAAGGGGCCGTTGCGTGAGGACGACCGGGAACAACAGGTGCAAGTCGTGGAGAACTTCACTTCGCGACAGGTTAACGGCATCGTGCTCGCGCCGCTGGACTCGCAAGCCCTCGCCAATCCGGTCCGCAGTTCCGTTCAGTCCGGTGTGCCGGTGGTGATCATCGATTCGGATTTGAATTCTAAGGATCACGCCAGTTTCGTCGCCACCGACAATCACCTTGGTGGAGTGATGGCCGGCGAGCACCTTGCGAAACTTCTCGGCGGAAAAGGCAAGGTCCTGTTGCTGCGCTATCAGATCAACTCGGCCAGCACCGAGGCGCGCGAGGCCGGATTTCTCGAAGCCGTCGCCCGGCATCCTGATCTCAAACTCATCCCCAACGACGAGCGGGCCGGCCCGACGCGTGAGACCGCCTATCAGGTTTCACAGAACCTTCTGAACCGCTTCGGCGCGGAGGTGAATGGCGTCTTCTGCCCCAACGAAACCTCCACCATTTCCATGACCAAAGCGCTGCGCGACATCGGCAAGGGCGGCGGGACGGTGAAGATGATCGGGTTCGACGCCGGATCGCAGTCGGTGATCGATATGAAGAACGGCGACCTCCAGGGATTGATCGTGCAGAACCCTGTCAAAATGGGGTACCTCGGCGTGATGACGCTCGCGAAGCACCTGCGCGGCGAGCCGGTGGAGAAGCGCATCGATACGGGCGTGACTCTGGTCACGAAGGAAAATATGGACGCCCCGGAGGTGAAGGAATTGCTGGCGCCGCCATTAAAAGAGTTTCTCAACGAGTGAGCGAAGCAAGCACATGGCGCCGCATGGCGACGGCGGGCGGGCCCTTCCTCGGCCTGCTGCTGGTGCTGGGACTCTTCGCCCTCGACGGCGAGGTGCGCGGCTATTTTTTCACCGGCGCGAATGCCAAGATCGTCCTCGTGCAGACGGTCATCGTGGCGCTTGGCGCGCTGGGCATGACGATGATCATTGTCAGTGGCGGCATCGATCTCAGCGCGGGCGCGGTAGTGGCCCTGACCAGTGTGGTGGGCGCGCGGATGCTCACCGGGGGCTGGTCCCCGGCAGTCGCCGCGGCAGCCGCGATGCTGACCGGTGCGCTTTTTGGCGTCCTGAGTGGCAGCATTGTCGCCGGATTCCGGATGATGCCGTTCGTGGTGACGCTGGGAACGATGGGGATGGCGCGCGGCATCGCGAAATGGCTTGCGGGCAACCAGACGGTCAGCAATCCGCCCGGCAGCGCCCTGCATGACCTCATGGAACTACGACAGCCGCGCGAACTCTTCCCGCTGCCTCCCGGCGTATGGATCACGATCGCACTCGCAGTGCTCATGACCGTGGTAATGCGGCGAACCGTTTTCGGCCGCTATGTGTTTGCGCTCGGCGGCAGCGAACCTGCCACCCGGCTGAGCGGTATCAGGGTGCCGTTACTCAAAGTCTGCATCTATGCGCTCGGCGGCCTGTTCTTCGGCCTCGCCGGCGTCATGCAACTCTCCCGCCTGACGCAGGGCGATCCCACCGTCGCCATCGGCCTCGAACTGGACATCATCGCTGCCGTGGTCATCGGCGGCGCCAGCCTCAACGGCGGCACCGGCAGTATTTTTGGCGCGATGATCGGCGCTCTCATCATGGCCGTCCTCCGCAACGGCTCCAATCAAATGGGCTGGCCGAACTATATGCAGGAAATTATCATCGGGGCCGTCATCGTTCTCGCCGTCGGACTCGACAAATGGCGTCAGCGGGGACGATAGATTTCGGGCTTGGAGATTGCCGGCAGGGTGAATAGGCTGCGGTCATGACCACCGCCACCTCATTGACACCCCGCACGGATGCTCAGCCATTGCAGAGCCTCGACGAGTGGGAGGATTTCCTGAAGGAGCGTTATCCGGAGGCGGCGCCGGCGCAGCCTTTTTGCGCCAATGATCCTGACAAGAAGCAGGAGCAGTTCCGGAATTACGAGGAGGAGGCCCGTCCGTCGGTGCGGGAGTTCTACCGGCTGAATCATCGCGGCCAAACACATGAGTTCGCGCTCGAAAAACGAAAGGAGTTTCTCTCTCTCGACCGCCGCCGCATGGGAATCTGGGAGGCCATGGAGTATCTCAACCAACTCGTGGACGACAGCGATCCCGACACTGATCTGTCGCAGCTCGAGCATCTGCTCCAAACGGCCGAGGCTATCCGCCGCGACGGCCACCCGCGGTGGTTCATCCTGACCGGTCTCATTCACGATCTCGGCAAAATTCTTTGTCTGTGGGGCGAGCCGCAGTGGGCTGTCGTCGGCGACACGTTTCCCACCGGTTGCGCATGGTCGCAGAAGATCGTTTTCCCGGGGTTCTTCACGGAAAATCCTGACAGCACCAATTCGCGTTACCAAACCCAAAACGGCATTTACGACGAAGGCTGCGGACTGGACAAGGTGGTGCTTTCCTGGGGCCACGACGAATACATTTACAATGTGGCGAAGGACTATCTGCCAGCCTCCGCGCTCTACATGCTGCGCTATCATTCCTTCTACCCGTGGCACCGCGAGGAGGAATACGCCCACCTCCTCGACGACAAAGACCGCGAAAACCTGAAGTGGGTGCGCGCCTTCAATCCCTACGACCTCTATACAAAAAGCCAGGCGCGACCCGATGTCGCGGCACTGCGTCCGTTCTACGAAGATCTCATCGCCGAATATTTTCCGGAGAAAATTGCCTGGTGACACGAATTCCCTGAAACGCATCATTCGGATTGTTCACGACTCGTAATGCCTATCTTATTACCACGGCCCGGCCAGGACTGACTAAAGAGTGAGATTTTTCCGGTGATAATTACATCCCCCCCCCCGATGCGG
>JANNVM010000313.1:0-3392 GCA_031414455.1 Verrucomicrobiota bacterium | reverse complement strand
GTTCGGGATCGGCGAGCAGCGCGGTGCGGTTGTTGTCGAGCAGCACGACATGCCACTCCACCGGCCCGTCCGTTTCGCCAGGCTGACGAGGGCCGCCATAGACCGTATTATAACAAGTGATCGGCTGACCGGTGCCGGCGGTGGCGAGCATGGGGAGGAAGAGTGCCAGATCCGCCAGCCGCGGCACGACCTTCTCAATGCCGACCAGCGAGATCATCACGCGCGGCAGGGCCGCCGAGAGCCGCGCATTGCCTTCGTTCTCGGTGATGGAGATCATGCCCGTCTCCGCGACGATAAAATTTGCCCCGGTGAATCCAATGTCTGCTTCGATATACTTCTGCCGCAGCACGCGGCGCGCGATCATCGTCAGTTCCTCCGGGTCGTGCGTGGGTGCGGTGCCGAGTTTGTTTTGGAAAAGATCGCTGATTTCCTCGCGGCTCAGGTGCATGCACGGAAAGACAAAATGATAGGGCGGCTCGCCTTTCAATTGCTGAATGTACTCGCCGAGGTCGCTTTCCACCACGCTGAAGCCAAGTTCCTCCAGCAGGTCGTTGAGATGAATCTCCTCCGAGGTCATCACCTTCGATTTCACGATCCGCTGCGCGTTGTGCCGCCGGATGATGTCCACAATGACCTGACGCGCCTGCTCGCCGGTGCTGCACCAGTGGACCTGCGTGCCGCGCGCCGTGGCGTGCTTTTCAAATTCCGTCAGGTGCCGGTCGAGTTCATTGATCGCCGCCCACTTCGTCTCCGCCGCCGTCTGCCGCGCCTCCTCCCAGTTTTGAAACGCCGCCATCCGCGGCCCGCGCGCCGCCTGGTATTTGCCCATCGCTGACTGGATGCGTCCGCGATGCGTCAGGTCCGCCGCGAGGCGGCCGGCGTCGGTGTGAAATTGCTCGCGGGGCGCGGTGGTCATGCTTTCCGGCGGCGAAGTTCTTCGAGCTGCTTCTTGAGCGGCTCCCAGTAAGCCCGGTCGGCCGCGCGCTCGCGCTCTTCTTCATCGCGGAGCGCGCGCTCCACGTCATCCTGCGACAGCGCGGCTGCGATGGCCGGCCGCTCCGGCGCCAGTGCCGCCGCTTCATCTGAGTACTGCGCGGCCAGCGTCCTGAGCAAAGCCGCATTCCGCAGTTCCCGGAACCAGAATTCCCTCTGCGCTGCCTTGCTCTCCTCGCGGTGATTCAGGTAATGCACGTCCACCAGCGCCGCGATCATCGGCCAGTCTTTATCCCGCTGCGTCTTCTTCGCCTGCACCAGATCACGCAGGCCGAGGATTTCGAGGTTAGTCCCGTCCGGCAGCGTGGCGGTAGTACGGCGCTCCCACAATTCAGCGAAAGGGGCCACGCCGCGCATCCGGCTCATCACATCGATTCTCATGCCTTTCGAGGTTCCCTCCTGACAGCGGAAGTGAATCGCTTGACCGTCCTCGAGATGACGACGTGCAAACGGGGGCACGGCTATCTGTGTCGCGTGCAGTTCCCTCAGCGTGGCCGCGAGCGTCGCGAGGTTCGCATCTTCGCAGAGGATGGCGAAATCAATGTCTTTGCTGAACTGAGCCGCGCCATACTGCACGCAGGCTTGCCCGCCCATGAGCAGGCACTTCACGCCGCTGCGGGCAAAGGCGGCGAACACATGCTTGATGTCAGGCGGCAGGTTCATAGATCACGGCGGACTTGCTTCACGTTGGCCGGCAAGGCTGCGTGCGCGAACTCCGCGATTTCCTCCGCACTCCAGAACGGACTCTGTGGATCGGGGTCAGGCTCCAGCGTGCCTCCCATCGCCAGATAGTAAGCCCGCACCTCCGCCGCTCGTGCCCAGCGCTGTGCCGGGGTCATCCGATAAAACTCCAGCCATTCCGGCTCTATGCTGTCGAGCCACTGCTGTTCAAGTTGGGGCGCAGGATTCATGGGTTCGGGAATGGTCATCCGGGATTGAACTCCCATGATTCCGGGAGCGTGACACCTGTCAAAAGAGCATCCAGGTCTTCTTGAGACAGCACCCCGGCGACGTAGTGCCCGGCGGACGATCTCAATGGGCCGGCATTCTCGGGGGTGAGTGGCAGCGTGCCGATGATTTGCCGGGCGATGGCGGCGAAAGTGTTGCCGTTGTAGAAGCAGAAGGGAGCCTTGCGATGACACCACAGGAGAAATCGCAGCAGGGCGGCGAACGTCCACACTTTCTCCGTCCGGGAGTCCCATTCTGACTCGACCTCTGCGTTCGCTGAGGTTGCCTTGTGCATCGCCTGACGTGCCGCGCAGAGATCGCGGTTCATAGCGACCACGTTCTCCCACGGCCAGGCCAGAAGCCAGGGCGCCTCTGCCTCACGGATGTGAATCATGTCCTTCCGTGCTGCGGGCTGCCTTTGTGCGCAGATACTCCACATCGCGTTTCAATCCTTCGACGCCCCTGCTCTTCATGTTGCCTTTGCCAGTGCGCGCGAGCACCGGTTCAGCGGAAAAGCTGTCGCTGATCTCAATGGCGTCAGCCAGCGCTTCACGAAGCGCACGGCGGCGGATTTCTTCAAGGGTGGAGGCATTCATGGAGGCGATGGAGTTCGTTCCGCGGCTCTTTCATGCGATCAGAATAGGGCGGCACTGCAAAAATGCCATCACGGTTTCAGGGGCATTCCAGCTCGCTAATCCACGGGCCGCCCATCCCGGCGGGGAAAGCCCGGCCCCAGCTAACCCGCATTTCGCACTCTCCGGTTCAAACGGTAACACTCTGAGGTCCGGGGGTGTAACGCAGGCCGTCCCGGCTGCCGTTACGCAGGGCCTCCGGCCTGCCAATGCGGCGGAGAGGCAGGCGGGACGCACTGCATCACGGCAGGCCGGAGGCGCTGCGTTACGGGCGCGGCACTATCCGTGAGAAATACGGGCAGAATCACGCCTCCCCGGCCCGCAGCCTTTTCACCTCCCGATACAGCCAAACTTTCGCAAAAGCCCAGTGCCGTTTCGCCGTCGCCGGACTGATCCCCATCACTCCGGCGGACTCCTCGATCGTCAGTCCGGCGAAGTAGCGGAGTTTCACCAGTTCCGCCTTCTCCGGATGATGGGCGGCAAACTGATCGAGCGCCTCGTGGACCTCCAGCAACTCGTCATCTTTGGCAGGAACGACGATTTCCACCTCATCCACATCCACCCGCTCCTGGCCGCCGCCATGCCGCAGGGCCTGCTTCTTCCTTGCCCGCTCAATAAGAATCCGCCGCATCGCCTCCGCCGCCGCGCTGAAAAAGTGCCAGCGGTTCTGCCAGCCCTGTGCCTCCCCGCCCACCCGCAGCCACGCCTCATGCACCAGCGCCGTCGCCTGCAGCGTGTGCCCCTCCGACTCTCCCGCCATCTTTTCCGCCGCTACCTGGCGCAGCTTCTGATACACCAGCGGCAGCAACTGATCAGCCG
>JANNVM010000312.1:0-6013 GCA_031414455.1 Verrucomicrobiota bacterium | reverse complement strand
CCGCCGAGCCCGGCACGGCCCAACGTGTCTGTGGCTGGCGAGCCCAAAGAGATGGTAACGCCATCAGGCCGGGTCAGGCGCGTCCAGACAATGAAGGCACGCGATTGCCCGGCGGTAAGGCCCGAACGATATTGGCCGATCAGGCGGCTGCCGCTTGGGATCAGCACGCGTCTGCCGTCAAAGCCCATCACATCGCGGCTGACCACTGCCCGGACATAGCCGGGCAGGTCGGAGTTGATCGCAGTTTCCAGAACGCCTGCGATGATCGCGCCCTGCGGAACGGTGTAGCTGCTGTTGGCTATGCGGACGGCACGGGCCGGGGCGTTTTCGGCGGCGGCGACGCGGTCGGCGAATCTGTCCTCGGCGCTGAGATCATTGTCCTTGACCCCGGCAAGTCCGGGTGTGGGCGGTAGCAAGGCTACGCCGCCTTTGGTCAGGTCAACGACGACACCGGGCGACTGGAAGCGGTTTGCGCCCACTGCTCGCGGCCCGACGACGCCCAATATCGGTGCGCCATTTGCGTCGAGTGGCGGCGGCACAAGCGAAGGCGGGGGAAGTTCTGGCGGTCCCGGTTTCAGGACAGCCTTGGGTACTAATCCGCCTTGCGGGATGACGGTCGCAACGCTTGCAGCGGCTGGCGTGGGTGCGTTTGTCTGGTTCGCATCACCGCGACTGGTCGCCAGCGTGGTAAAGGTCAGGATGCCGAGCAAGCCGATGCCGACAAAGCCAAGCTTCATTCCGGGCGAAAGCCCTGCAGGCATCGCAACCGGCGACAATATCTGTTGGTTTGCGTCTTCAAGCGCCTCAGCATCCATCGCTGCGCGCGGATCGGCACCGCCAGATTTCAAAACGCTCATGGCTTTGCCTCCATCGATTTGCAACCGAACAGCCCGCATTTCTTTTTCGCACGCGCACGCGGGGCGTCGGTGCCCGGCGTTGGCGCGGCGTAGGCATCGTTGAAGATGATCGTCACTTCCTTGCCGTGGCGTAGGACAAATTGCGGCGCGATCTGTTCAACGACGGTGTAAGGGCCGCGCACGGCAAAATTGACGATGCTCTCGCCTGCGTCGGGCGTGATGCTAAAAATAGCAGGTGCCGAGGCACCCGCAGCAAAACGGAAATAGGTCGCCTTTCCGTCGTCGAATACCTGATCCGGGACGTTCCCTTTGGCACCGTCATAGCTGTACGCGCGGTTCCACAATTCAGGCGGCGTCGCGATCAACGGCGGCGGGGTTGCGGCGGCTGCGGCTTCCGCAGGCATTTGCGGATAACGAAAGCGCACGGCATAGATAATCTGGCTTTGCGGCACGCGCAGCCCCGATCTTGCCACCAGTTCCAGATTATACCGGCGCTGGTTGGTTATAACCGACAGGTTGGTGGTCGGCGGCGTTCCGATAGGCTTCAGGAACATGATTGTCCCTGCGCCATTGGGTGTGACCTGCCAGCCCGACGAATCGCCGATGCCGACGGTTTCGATTTTCTCGCCGGGTTCGAATTCGAGCATCATCTGATACCCGGTATGGCCGGTGAGCCGGACAATCGCATCGGGATTATATTCAATGTAACGGATGTTGGGCGCGACTTGCGCCGTTTCCGCAAGCTGTGCTGCGGCAGGCGCCGTGAACATCATGCCTGCCAACGAGAGCCAAAGATATTTTCCGGTCATGCGGCGTTCCTGATGGCTTTGATCGGCGCGCGGACTGCGGTTACGCGACCCCGCGAGATGCGCCGGTCGGAATGGATATTGTCGTGACGTGCCTGTACGCTTTCGCTGTCGAAACGTTGCGGCAACAATATCGTGCGCTGGTTTGCGGCGCTGATATTCGACGTCGCGATTGCCGAGCGTTCGATTGACCCCACCAGCGATTGCATCCGTTCGTTATAAATCACATTGGCAGGTTGCGCGCTGTCATGGTTTGTCTGCACGGTCATCGGCGCATTATCCGCCGTGCGGTTCTGGCCGAATGAAAGCGTCCAGCCGCTGACTATTGTTCGGCCAACGCGGAACAGCTGCACCGACACCGCGACCATCACCAACACAACAACCATGATCGTGAGCGCAGCGCGGAGCGAGAAAATGCCCTGTCCCGCCGACACATACATTTCGGTCAGCACTGGCTCCAACACTGCAACGGCCCCAGCCGAAGTTATCATCACCATTACCGGCACCAGCGCCATCAACACAGCGGCCCTGCCCCAGCCGAGCGTCAGCCCGCGCGTTGCGGCGAACAAGCCAAGCACCGCGAATACGGGGCCAAGAAGAAGGAGCAAGCCGAGAATGATTTTTGCGACGACCAATACGCCCGCCGACGCCAACACGAGCAAAAGTGCGCTCAGCAGCAGCATATTGGGTCCAAGCGAATCCTTGGGCGCGACAAACGCAGTTATTCCGGTCGCGGTTACCGGCAAGGCCTCCGGTTCTGCGATTATCCCTGCGGGCATTGCCTGCTCGGGCCGCGCATCGAACTCAGTCCACGCATCGGCGAGATCGACCATCCGGCCAGACAACATGTCGACGCGCTCGGTTACGCCTCCGGCCTTTCCGGCGGCTGGATTGATCGTACTGACGATTTCCTGCGGGCCATCGGTCAGCACATCATAGACCAGCACCTGATAGGTCGCCCAGTTGCTGGTCAGCGCCAAAACCGCGCCGATCATCACCATGCGCGGCACCATTTCGCCCATACTAAGGGTAGAGCGGCCAAATATAAGGCGGTAACCGACCAACGCGACATAAAGCGTCAACGCGATGGTCAGGGCGTAACTGAACATACTGCCGGGACCGAGCAAATTGGCATAGCCCGCCTGCACGTTCGACTGCATGAAGCAATCGACGGTGCTGATCATCGTTTCAGCCGACCCCGCAGCCGGGTTGATAGCGTTGCAGTTCGCCATCAGCCGCGCGTTCCGGTCTTTGCGCCCGCCCAAAGAACTGAAGGGCCTTCATCGGCAGCCTGCAACAATTGCGGCATCCATTCAGCGGGTGCATCGCCGTGGTTTAGGCGCAATTCATCAAGCTTGCGTACGCTTGTTTCGCGGCCCGAAAGCACGGTGATCGCGTCAGGCATATCCGCCATATCGAGCCTTGCGACAACACTATTACCACCCTGTTTGACAAGGACGCAGCGCAGATGCTCGGGCAGCGAACGGACAAGGTCCAATTCATGCTCGGTCAGGCCAAAGCCGTCGCAATAATCCGATGCTTGGGCCTTTGGATTACTCATAAACAATTGCGTCGCCGATTGCTCGATAATGGTCGCGGCGATCTTGCTTTCAATCGCATCGCTTGCGCTTTGTGTGGCAAAGCCGACAACGCCATTGCGTTTCCGGATGGTCTTCATCCAGTCTTTCAACCGGTGGACAAAGACTTCGTCGTCCAGCGCTTTCCAGCCTTCATCAATAACGATCATCGACGGCGTGCCATCAAGCCGCTCATCCACGCGGTGGAACAAATACATCATTGCGGGCGTGCGCAGCAGAGGATTGTCCAGCAAGGCGGTCATGTCGAACCCTGCGGTGCGGGTGTCGAGGTTGAGTTGGTCGCGGGCGTTGTCGAACAGCCATGCATGTTCGCCTGCGCCATACCAAGGGGCAAGCCGCGAGGCTAAGTCGCCGCGAATGGGACGTGCGCCGCCTGCAAGCAGTTCGACCAGAAAGCGTAGCTGGCGATGCTCGGCGGGCTGGTCGAAATTGGCCTCGACTGCGCTGGCGATAATCGCGTTTTCGTCAGCGGTTAGTTGCCCGCCCATTGGCGTGAGGATTTGCGACAACCATTGACGCAAAAACGCCTGATTTGTGGCATTGCCTGGCAGTTGCAGCGGGTTAAACCCAGTCGAGGTGCCAGGGCGGAGCACATCATAATGCCCGCCAATGGCGCGGATGAAGATTTCCGCGCCGCGATCCTTGTCGAAGAAGAAGGTGCGCGGCTCAAACTTTTGGGCCTGCGCGATCAGAAAATTGAGCACCACGGTCTTGCCCGAACCCGATGGTCCGATCAACGTGAAGTTGCCGAGATCGCCGCTGTGGAGATTGAAGAAATAGGGCGTGCTTGACGTGGTTTCGAGAACAGTAATCGGCTCGCCCCACGGCCCGCCCGCAGGCACACCTATCGGAAACCCGTGCAGCGAAATCAGGCCCGACAGGTTGGCGGTCGAAACAAGCGCCTTGCGCGCGATGAAATCGGCATTGCCCGGGAACTGCGCCCAGAAAGCGCTTTCAAGGTTCAGATCTTCCCGAACCGCCACCGCACCAATATCGGCGAGCGAGGCTTGCACATCGGCAACCGCTGCATCGAGCGCGGGCAAACTTGCCGCGCGAACGTGGACCGTCAGGTGATGCTCGCCATACGCAGCGGCACCGCCGGTCAGCTCGTCCTTCGCGCCCAGCAGACCTTGACGCAACGTCGTCGTTTCATCCGATGCCGCGCGCAGGCGGCGTAGCGCCAAACCAATGCGTTCGTCAGCAATCTGCCGGTCAACAAAGGCAAAGCTTTCGGTCAGCGTCAGCTCGTGCGGCAGGCGCAGCAAATTATCGAGCATCCCGGGCGTAGTGTTCGCGGGATAATCCTTGATCGACACAATCGCGCCGAAACGCGACGTGTCGGCGCTCGCGCCTTTCAAGTGCAGCGCATCGAGGCCAAAGCTGATGCGTTTGTAGGGCAGGTAATGCCCGGCATCACCGGTCGGCTCCAGCACCGGCTGCATTTCTGCATTATAAAGTGCTGACAGTATTTCGAGCAGTTCCGAACAGATGCCGCCCGCGCCGTGATACCGCTCCAACACGCGCGGCCCGTAGCGCGTTAGCGCTGACAACAGATTGGTGCGCGCCGCATCAAGTTCGCGTAACTCACGTGCCTGTTCGGCCAGCCGTTCGGCGCTGCCACGTTTGCCGCTGCCCCATTTTGTAAGGCGCTCGATCATGCCAACCTTGCCGCGCGCCGGACGGCGAACAAGCATCAGGACGATATCATTGATATAAAGCTGTTTGCCGCGAAGGCGCTGTTGCCACGCCGCGTCAAGGTCGCGGGCAAAACCTTCGGGTTGCTGGCCCGATAACTCCGCCGCAACCTGACGGCGGATCACGTGGCAATATAACATCAGATTGCTGTTTGCGATGCCGCGCATGACGACGTCGCGCACGGCGGCCATATGGTTCAGCGTTTCGCTGTCGGCGGTTTCAAAAGCGACACCGTCGATCTGGATCATCTGGATCAGCTCGCCGCCGCGCGTCGCCAATGTATGATTGTTGACATGCCCGGCATAAGGCAGCCGGTCACCGGCGCGCGGGTCAAGTTTTGTTAGGTTCTTTGGTGCGGCTTTCATGGATCAGGGCCGATAGCTGTTGCAGCGCCACAGATCATGCGTGCGCGTGCGGCCACAGCGGCTGACTTTGGTGATCCACAGATCGAAAACCCGTGGCTCGCGCAGACATGCCATATAGCCGATGCCATGGATCGCTGCTGCTGCGGGGATCGCCCAGAAGGAACGGCTGATCAGGAATATCTCGGTCGTCACCACCAAGTTGATGATGAAATAGCTATAGGTGACGCCAGCAAACATCTGCGGCTGGGTAAGTGCGCGAAATACAGGAATGCGGTTGAGCGGGGTCATGGCCTAGCCCCCGACAGCAGCGACGCGAATTCCCGAAACGATGGCCGTCGCGCCGAACAGCACGAAGCAACCGACTATCACGGTCGCGCCAAACCGCCAGTTCATCCGTCCGGTGAGCATCATCAACCCGATGACTGCCACTGCAATCACCGCAGCAGCGGTGGCGACATTGCCGAGCAGCGTACCCTGCATCCAGCTAAGCGCATTGACAATCGGCCCCGAACCCTGAGGGTCAGCACCGGCAACCTGGGCAAGTGCCGACTGCGGCAGCGCAGCAAGCATGGCACCCAGAGCAAGGATTTTTGTGTTCTTTAAAAACTTCACCGACATGCTGGCCTCGCTCAATAAATGCTGCGTTGAAACGACATTGCGGACAATCGCCGCATGATCTGCCGGACATAATT
>JANNVM010000311.1:0-9656 GCA_031414455.1 Verrucomicrobiota bacterium | reverse complement strand
CGCCAGTGCGAGCGTGAACGGCTGGCCGGGATCGCTGCAGAATTCGATCCGTCGTGTGGCAAAGTCATAACGCAAACACAGGAGTCCGGTAATGGCGACCGTCACCGGCGGATCACCTGGCTGCGAGGTGCTGGAGAAAATGTCCGGCGGCAGCGTGATGGAGCCGCCGGTGAATTCCGCGGTGAAGTCATCCGCCGTGTAGGAGAACGTCGTCGGCAGTGCGTCCACCACGAGCCAGAAGTCCGACGCTTGCGCCGGACGGTTGACGGGCAGCGGAGCGCGCGGCAGCAGGCCCAGCGTGCCTTCTACGGTCAGTCCTCCCTGCACGTTTGCGGGGTCGAAGTCTGCGGAGACGGAACCATCAAGGATTACTACCTCGTAACCCAGCCTCAAGTTCTCCGCATCACCCGTTACCGAAAGCGCGCCGGTGGCCGATGCATAGTCAACCGATACGCCGACGCTCTGACGCGTGCCGGTATTGTCGCCCGATTGAATCCCCAGGGTGGCCGCCCCGCTGAAGTTGAAGGTGCCGGCGGCGGTACCGGCGGCACTCAAATTGTTTACATTGAGGAAAAGCCGTGCGGCAGCGGGATCGTCGCCGAGGGGAATTTCTCCGCCGGAGGAAAGTGTCAGGGAATAGCTGCCGTCGCTGGCAAGGCGTCCTTCGGTCACTTCGAGGAAAAAGTGGCTGTCCGGAATTTCCATCCGGCCTGACAACCGGCCTTCAAGGAAATTGGTGTCGCGGTTGTAGAACACTGAGCCGGAAACGCGTTCGATGACGAGTGAGCCGGGAAGTTCAAGTCCGCCGGGCTGGGAGGCTGCGGCGGTGATGTCCTCCGCGAGCGAATCCGCTACTGTGGAGGTCCGCTGGCCGAGGGTCGCGGCGACCTGGAGGAAGTCGTTCCTGGCAAGATCCCCGGCACCGCCGCCGCGCGGACTGCGGAGCGGTGCAGGTTGCGCTGCGGACAGGCTTGCGGCGTAGGCGCTGATCTTCTTAAGTAGAGCGCCGGCGACTTTGGACGTGGTGGCGGTGGGACCGTTGGTGAGGCGGTCCACAAGGGTATCGAGCAGCGGGCGCAGCGCAGGCTGAAGGGTCACGGGGTGCTGGCGGCTGCGGAGGATTGAGGCGATTTCGTTGACGTCCTGCAGTTGTTGGAAGACAGCGCCACCCAGGCGTTTCTGTTGATCCGTCCATGGTGCCGGAACCGCCAGTCTTTCCTGCATCGCGAGCAAGGCTGCATTGAGGCGCGTCCCAATGCCGGACGCCACCTCTGCTTCGCCGCCGGCGGTTCCCGCTGCGAAAATTAGCGCCTCGGCTTCGTCCGGCGCAAAGCCGCCAATACCGCCGCGCGCTTCGGCGGCGATCTCCTGCGCCAGTTGCAGGATGATGGCGCCGCCACCGGGTTGCCCGCCCGTCAGCGCGCTGACAATTGAAGCGGATTCCTTCAGGATGGTGCCCAGTTCCGCGCGGACCCGCCAGTTGGGCTGACCTGTCAGTTCCTCCGCCTGGCTAGTGCCCTGCCTCACGATTTCCGCAGCAAGGGTGTTGCTGAGTTGCGTTCCCGTTGGCACGCCATTGATGCCGGATCCACGGCGGCTTTCAAATTCCCCGATCGCTTTCATCGCCGCAAACAACCGGCTTAGCGGAACTCCCTGGAAGTTGAACTGCCCCGTCGCCTTATCAAATCCCGCGGCTTTTAACGCTTCGTCCCTCGCCTGGACGATGAGGGCACCGCCGATACTGCCGAAATCCGGCTGGATGTTGCCAATCGACCCGGAGTCGGCGGACAGGTCGAGCAGCGTGCCGAAATCCGCATCCGCCTGCGCTTTCGAGAGTTTGCCGATTTTGACCGGGTCGGGTTGGCCGGCGGCATTGGTCAGGGTGCTGAGGAACCGGGCCACCGCGGCGGCCATCCCCTGCTGGGCCGCCGCCACTGCCGCCTGTCCTTCGGCATCAAGTCCGGTGAGGAATCCGCCGCCGGAAATGCTGAGCACCTGGCGCACGGCCCCGCTCATGAGCTTCGGATCCTTTTGCAGTTCCGGATCATTCATGATGCGCTGCATGATCGCGAGGGCCCGCTGCAGTTTCGGCCGCAGCTTGTTGAGATCCACGGAGCCATCGAGACCGTTCACCTGATCATCGGCGTACTTGTCGAGGAGTTTTCCAATTTGAGCCAGTTGCTCATTGGATGATTTGATGGCCGCCGCCAGCCGCTGCGCGATCGGAACGGCATCAACGATCACGGTGCGCTCCGCAAAATCCGTTTTGGTCCCGTCACTGACTGTCAGCCGGTAAATCGTGGTGCGCTGCGGAGTGACGACGATACTGCCGGAGGATTCCACTTTACGGTCTTTCGGCGGCGTTAGTGTCACGATGTCGCCGGCCACCGTTTCCCAGCGCAGCGTCACCGGTGTGCCGGCCGGCACTGCCGGCGGCGTCACCGGATCGGTGCTGAACGCGATAACCTTCGGAACGATTTCCACGACCTGGATTGCATTGAGGCGGCCCTCGCGTTTTGCCTGACCGGGTGCCGCTGATGCAGAGACGTTAGGTCCGGCAAGTGAAACGACCGCGACCGACTCACCGTCTTTGATCTGCACGAGAGCCCTCGAGTAGTTGCTGTTGAGCGTCCAGTCAGAGACCAGCGATCCGGCATCGAGCATGGCCACGGGCGTCCCGGGATAGAGAAGGTTGTCTGCTCCGATTTTACCGATTTGAATAACGTCGTCGGAGATGCCCGGGACGGGGATCAGAATTTGGTTCCCCTGGTCATCGGTTCCGGGGCGGGTCCCGTCCTGTTTGGTGATGCTCGTCGCGTAAACAAGATAAGTGCCAGGGCGTGGCGGCAGCACGACGGCCAGCAGGGCGGCATTGCGGATCACGCTGAGATCCGCCTGCCGCAGGTGGCCGGCGGTCACGCCGTCCCGCAGCAGCGCATTATTGAAGAACGGCGAGAGCCCGCCGCCCGCCTGCGAATAGCCGTTGGGCGGAACATCGAACTCGAAATGCATCCCGCCGGTGCCGGGGTCCACGATGATGTTGTCCTCGTCCACGATGCCGAATTTCACTCCCGCCTGGATGTCAGGGAACAACTGATCCTGAAAAGCCTGCCGCCATTGCAGAACAGCGTCTGTCAGGACGTTTTCCGAATGGGCGGGGCCGCGTCCGGAGAAAATACCCGCTGAGCTGCCGAGGTCGAGTTGGAGAATGAAGGGCGTCACGGGTCCGCCCCGCGGTGCGCGCGCAGGCGCGGGCGGCGCATTGACTGCTCCGGCGGACTCCCCGTCGAGAATGGCCTCCAACGCCTCGGATGATTCGTCGAGGATCTTGACGATGAGATCGGTGACCGGGGCCCGCAGTTCCTCCGGCGCAAGCCCGCTGTCGAGCAGCCCCGGATGATGAACAGCGTGTCGTAGGCACGGAACGCCGCGTCCTCGTCCGGCAGACCGGGCGCGGACGGACCATCACGCACGCCCCTCGGCAACTGTCCTGACAAATCCATCGGCTCAAGTGCCGTGCCGAGATTTTCGTAAAAATCGGCCCACATTTCCAGCGACTCCTCCGGAGTCAGGCCGGGAAGTCCGGTGAACGGAACCACCTGCGGGGCCAGTGCTTTCAGGGCTTTCAATCCGATGCCCCGGACCTCGAAACTGAAGCGGTATTCGGGTTCGAGAAACGACGCGGAGGCAAAGAAGCTCATGCCGTTGGCGAGAGTGAACCGCGCGCTGCCGGAGAACTCCAGTTCGCCGCCGGACGTCCGGCGAAGGTGGATCGGGGCGATCTCCGGAACATCAACACTGACAAATCCCGGCTGACCCTGGGCGACCGGCGGAAACTCCAGATGACCGAAGGCATCAATCTCGAATTCGCCGGTGTTGCTGAGTGTGGCTTCGGCAATAGTCAGGAATCCGGAGAACTGGGGCAGCAGGAGCATCCCGCCAAAGCTGCCCTGCAACTGTCCACTCACACGGTTCCAGTGCAGCGATCCGGTGAGATCGTTCACCGCAAGACCGCCGGGAAGTTCAAGGTCCGACTCCGCAAGATCGGGGGTGAGCGACCGCCGGCTGTTTTCCTCCTGCCACAATTGGATCGCGATCCCGCGCAGCGTCGCCAGAGCCCGCGCCGCGGCGAGCGCATGGGTGCGGGCCAGAACTAAATTGTTATCAGCAGTCCGCAGGCGGTCGGATTCCTGACGCAGAAATGCCGCGAGGGCCGCAGTGTCGCCCCATGCCCTGCTCACCCGGGCGGCAGCGTCCAGCCGCGTCAGGACGCGGTCGAGCCCGCCGGATTCCCATGTCTCCGTCAGGGGGAAACTGAAGCGCCGGGCGAGAGCGGCGCGCAGCGTCCCGAGTTCGGCCAGTTGCCGCAACGATGCCGTGGCGCCGTTCGGATCGAGTGTCACCGTTGCGGTCATGGTATCCAGCAGCAGCCCCGCCTGATCAAAGGGCGGACGAAAGGCCGCGGCCGGCAGTGACGCTGCCACGGGAACGCAACGGACGAGGTCCACAAGGCTCCGGAGCAGCGACAAATGCCACGAAAGAGACAACTGACGGAATACCGCAAGGCCCTGCGGGTCGTTCGCAGCCACCGCGGCATAGCGGGTGATCAGCGGGGACAGTGCTGCGTCCTGGGGCAGGGCGGCCAGTTCGGCGGTCAGGGAACTTAGCGAGGGGAGCCGGCGCACCGCGAGCACCTCACAAAACTGCCGCAGTGCCCGCCGGAAGGCCGCACCGTCAGCCGTGGCCTCCGCGGCGGTCATGGCGGCGTCGGCATCGAGGCGCGTTTTCCGCGCGAGCTAGATCACGAGTTCATCCGCCATCCAGCCGCCCGGCGACTGAACGATTCCGGAGGATTCCACTGCTCTCAGAGCCGCGCTCACTTCGCCCAGCCGCGCCGCTGTGCGGCCGGAATTCAAGCCGGCGACGCCGCCGCCTGCGGGCGGCGCATAAACTCCCGCCACGACTCCAAGGCTCGCTGCTTCCCGCGAGAATGCGGCGGTCAGCGCGGTGCGCAGCAGGCCTGACAAGTCTGCGCCGCCCGTTCCGCCGATGGCGGCCTCCGCCTCAAGAAGCGCCGGCATTTTGCTCAGCATATTTGTCAGGGTGTTCAGTGAATCGGTCGAAGCTGTGCGCGGCACCGCTTCTTTTGCCGCCGTCCGGACGAGCGCCAGGACGTCGTCGAGAGGCGCCGTTCCGTTAGGGGAGGACAATCGTCCGCCGGTAACGGCCAGTTTCATCCGGGCGAGAGCGGTCTCCACGGCGATCAGTTCCACGGCAGGCGCGCGGGCCGCCTGAAGTGTTATTGCGTCGAGCAGCGGCTGCAGGGCCGGGAGCGCCACAGTTCTTCCGGCGACGGGCACGCTGAGGGCAGCACCCCATGCCTCCGCCGTTTGGCCGAGTGCTCCCAGCGTTACGGGCAGCGTTGCGCTCCCGGCGTGGAGGGCGCTCCCCGCCTCTGCCGCGCTGCCGCGGATGACCGTGGCAAAGTCCAGAAAGGCCTCCTGATTCCACAACAGGCACTGTGAGGCGGTCGCGAGCGCGGGGGCGGTCGCCGTGGCGGGAACGCAATCCCCGGGATTGACCGGCAGCACTCCCGGCAATCCGGCCAGCGAGAGCCATCCGCGGCGGCCGAGGGTCAGTTGCAGGCCGTAATCCGGATCGGCCAGGAATACTTCGGCGCGCAGTCGCGTGCCGTCGGCGAATCGCATCTCCGCGGGCCCGCGGAGGCCCACCCAGCCGGTTTCCCTGACTGTTAGCCACAGCGGGCTTTCGGAGGGAACGGAAAGCACCGGTCCGCCGGCCACGCCAGGAAATGTCAATTCACCGGAAAAAGGAATACTGACTTCGCCGGGGGTGTCGAAGATCATCTCGCTGTCCCCTGACAGCGGGGATCCTCCCGGCAGCGGCAATCCTGCGGATGAAAAATCGAACCGCGGGCCCACGATGGCCCCGTCGCGCAGCGTGCCGTCGAGCCACCGGCCCGGAAGCCGGCCGAACAGCGTGACTCCGATTCCGTTCTCCTGACTGATCCCGAACGCTTCCCGCAGCGAGGTCAGGGTCATCTTTCCCGGGTCGAGTGGCAGTGAAGCCGGCGCGCCGCCGGATTTGGAAAGTGGCGAAGTGAGTTGCAGCGGCGAGTGCGTTCCAAACTGTGCGTTCGCCGCGGTGAAGTCGAGAAACATCGCCGTGCCGGACACGCGGAGTCTCGCGCCCTGGAGAAATGTCAGGGAAAAGGCTTCCCCCCTCCCGCCGGCACCGGTGCCGCCGGGCCGGAACACGAAAGGTGCGAGATTCCCGGCGGCATCAATCCTGACAAGCTGGCCGGGCCGGCTTTGACCTGTCAGGAGATCAATTGGTTCGAGGCGGTCGGCATCCACGATCGCAAATCCGGCCGGCTCCGACGTCAATTGATTCCCTTCGTTGTCCCGTGCCGCCGCGAGAAATGTGCGCATCGCGGCGGCCCCGGAGAGCGGCAGCACGCGGGTCCACAGCGGCGAGGGACCTGGTGTGGCTGCGCCCAGCAGGGCTGTGCCTTCAAGAAAATCAACGCCCGCCACTGCGACGTTGTCCGTGGCCAGTGCGACAAGCTCCGCCGCGGGACTGCCGTCCCGGCCGGACCAGCGCAGGGCGGTGATCGCTACTGTTAGACCACTGGTGCCGCCGCCGAGAAGGAGGACTCTCCAAAATTGCCTCGACCCGCCGCCGCCCGGCGAGGTGTCAACGAGTGTTTCGCGTGTCAAAGTTGCCACCACCGTCGCCATGTCCGCCCACTGCTGAAGGTCAGTGCTGCGCTGTAACAAATAAGTCCGGCCCGGCTGCGCGTCCCAACTGATGCGCCATTGGCCCGCCTGAGATTCGGCCTTAATATCAAAGTCCGTCGTTTGAGCACCTCCGTCCGTCACCAACCGGCCGGAAAGACACAATGCCGCCGCAACCAACCCGCGGATCCATCGCCTGCGGAGACACCGCTGCAGAGGCGGGACAATCAAGTTGCGGTTCCGTGGAATTGTGGCATTCCGCCAGCGAGGGCGTCTCATGTTAATAATCGAAGGCTCATTCATGAGGGGGTTATCGTTAAGGATTTCCGGACTGCGCCACCGTCGAAAAAGTAAGCAGTCCGGCGACCTCTATACAGGGCACTTCCCCTATAGGGTCGCGCAAGTTTTGTGACAAGAACTTTGCGGGGATGGTGGGGGACGTTTGCGACCGCTCAGCAGCGCAGGGAACGGCCGCGTGTTTCCGTGCGATTCGATCAACCCGGCGTGGGCCAGTTCTTTGAATTTGGCTTTGAGAGGGTTGGGACTGGACTGGAGTGTAAGGTCCGCGTCTTTTGTGTAGAACGGCTCGCTCCAGCTTTGCACCACAAGGCCACCGATGAAGCAGAAGTTCCAGCCCCGCGAGAGAAAATCTGCTGCAGTTCCGCCGCGAGGCGGATCAATTCGTTCAGCGGGATGTCGGATGGAGTTTCCGGAACCATGATTGTTGTTCGGTAAGACCAGAGTCGGGCGCGGCGGGGAAGTTGGCGAGATTGCGCAGCACCATGCCGGCGAAGAACGAATACGAACCGAAAATATCAAACCGCCGCACATCCTCCTCCCGCTGCTCCTCAAGGAGCGGCCCGAGTCGTTTCCAGTGCTCCACATACTCCTTCATCAGGGCGCGCTGCTCCGGGCTCATTTCCTGAGCTTCAGTCCCAGAGTTCAAATTCAACTCATCCACGGAAAATCCGACCGCGCGAAGTCCGGATCAAAACGGGAACCGCAGGTATTCCTGCCCCGAACCTGGGCTGCAGGCCCTGGAGCAAACGGGTAGGGCGGGCGTCCCGCCTGCCGTTGGCGGCATCGTGCCGCCGACTTGTTATTTCCAGGAGGAGCCGGCACAATTCCCGGGATGCGCACGGTATCCGCACCGGGAGGAGAATGCGGCTGCGCCGGTTGGTTTCGGGTTTGTGGCAGGATGCCCCAAACGGCAGGCCGGAGGCCCGCCCTACCCGTTCGGAAAATGGACGGTGCGGGTCATCGCGATGCTCGTTGCCGGCGTTCAGCTTGCGCCCGTCTGCGGCCACCTCCTCCGCCGTCGCGCCCGGCCAGGCATCATGGGCGGAGAGGAAATCTTCAGTCGCCCAACGCGAACCGTGGCCCGGCAATTGCCGGACCTGGAAGGCGGAGAGTCGGCCATCCCGATATGCCAACACGCGGCTGATTTGAAGCGGTTTCAATGGCGGCGGCGGGGGGGCAGCACGCTGGTTGTTTCCGCAGCCGGGTCATGTAGCCCGGGAAGATGCAGTAAGCACGGATGATCTGATCGGCCACATGACCCGGCTGCAGAAAAATTTTCCAAATGGAAACGACGAGTGGTGAGAAGAAGTGTTCCAAATCGCTGGCCACGCCAATCGTTGCGGTGTTGACTGAATCGTGATCTGTCAGGGTTCAATCGTAACGCCGTGGCTGCCGGCACTTGAAGTTTTGATCGGCGGGATCGCCGTCGGAGATGACGACGGCGGAGGAGGCGCTGCCTTTGGCTATGATGTCCTTGCGAATGGTATGTGCGGTGCGGTCGAAGGCTTCGAGGAGGCCGGTGATGCGATCGCGCTGGGTGATGAGGGCGATGATGAGGTATTGGGCGATGGCGAGGCCATAACACCACCAGCCGACAGCGTGGAGGACGTCTCCAGGCTGGCCGCCAAAGACGACGGCCATAATGACCAGCACGGGCGATGAGCGCCGCAGATGAAGGATGGCGAGACCGCGGACGACATCGCGTCTCTGCCGCCAGGCCTGGGCCCAGCCTTCCAGGGTGGTGAGCTTCAATTTAGGCGGTCCGCGGTGGAGGATGCAGAAGACGTCTTCGTCGGGCATGGATTCGATGACGCCGACGGCGAGGAGCAGTCGCAGCAACATGATTTGCCAGGCTTCGCCGCCGGCTTTGAGGTGCCATTGGGTCCAGCCGAAGAGCATGTCTTCGAGGTTGGCGGTGGCGGCGAGCATGAGGATGGCGCCGCGGAACCACATTTCGAGATCGCGCTCCAGTTCGGCATCGTTGGCCTGGACGCGAAAGACGCGGCGCAGCAGAAAGCGGAAGAAGGGAATGGCGACGAGGCCGGTGACGACCCGGATGACGGGGCGCAGGACGGGCTTAAAAACGAAGTTGGTGAAGATTCCGGCGACGGGAGGAGGCACGCTGGCACGTAGGCGGAGAAGAGCAGGGGGCCAGGGGAAACGTCGTGCGCGCCCTCTTGCGTGATGTCAGCACGCGGGAACTGTGCCCCCGCTGATGACCGACCAGGCCACACCCACTTCTCCTCCAGCGCGGATCAAACCCGCGTGGGGGTCGCTGTGGCGCGTGGTGGAGAATCAGGCGCACAACGCGCTCAATGATAAGGTCGCGCAGTTCCTGTTGCTGGCGGTGGCGCAGGTCATTGCGGTGAGCCAGTATTATCCGCAGATCATCGCCGCGCTGCTGGTGGTGCCGCAGTTGTTCCTCGCGCCGATGGCCGGCTGGCTGTCGGATCGTTTTTCCAAGCGCCGGCTCATCATCTGGTGCAGCATCGCGCAGGTCGGGCTGCTGGTGCTCATCTCTGCGGCCTTCTTTACCCACAGCTTTTGGATCGCCACGATGCTGTTTTTCGGTTTGGCGTTTCAGGCGGCGGTGTTCGG
>JANNVM010000310.1:0-11073 GCA_031414455.1 Verrucomicrobiota bacterium | reverse complement strand
CTTCCCAGTCCCCCAGTCCCCCAGTCCCATCAACAACCAAACCGGGGGACTGGGAAGTCCCCTCTACGCATGAAACTCACTATCAAGACCACCGGCGAACAGGCGGACATTGTGAAGCTGCTGACGCCGCTGCAAAGCACGGCGCAGATGCAGGCGGTGTGCATTGCGCAGTCGGTGTTCGCGGATGAGTCGAAGCGGGCGGCGGTGTGGCCGGCGCTGAGGAAGGGGCGGATCGCATCCGTTGAAGGCGAAGGAGTGAGATTCTACCCGAAGGTTCTGTGACCGCAGGTGCGTCCAGAGACTAAACCCGGAACAGCGCGCCCAGCTTCTTGCCTAGAATCATCGCGGCACCGGTCAGGGTGATCGTCAGGAAGATCATGGCCCAGACGCCGAGGGCGGAGGCGAGCGCCTCGCCATTGCCGAGGTTGCCGATGAGTTCGTAGATCGCTTTGGTGATGGGGAAGTGCTCTCGTTTCTGTGCGAGGATCATGCTGTCGCTGACTTCCAGCATGGAGAAGGAAAACGTGAGCAGCGCACCCGCGATGAGGCTCGCGGTGATGAGCGGGAGGGTGATTTTCAGAATCGTCTTCCACGGAGGGCAGCCGAGATTTTGTGCGGCTTCCTCCAGGCTGACGCTCGTCTGTTGCAGACCGGCAGTGACACTGCGGACCACATACGGGACGCGGCGGATGCAGTAGGCGACGATCAGCAGCAGAACAGGGCTGCCGTTTCCGAGGATGAGCCATGAGAGCGGCTGGCCCTCGCGCGTCATGGCGAGATAGCCAAAGGCCAGCACGATGCCCGGCACGGCGAGCGGCAGCATCGTGAGGGCATCAAGGAGATGCCGGCCGGCGAGTTTCGTCCGCACGGTGACCCACGAAATGGCGACGCCAAGGATGCAGGCCAGAATGGTGGCGATGCCGGAGTATTGCAGGCTGTTCTGAATGGACGGCACCGTGAGGCTGTGACTCAGCGCGTCCTTGTAATGCTGCATCGTTAGGCTCGACGGCAGCACAGTATCATTCCAGTCGCCGGCACAGGCCGTGAGGAAAACCCCGGCGTGCGGCATCACGGCGAGGCCGATGACAAACACAAACGCCGCCGCGGCAAGCAGGCCCTTCCTTCCTGTCAGCGCAACGGTGTGCGAGGCCATGCTGGCCCGGCCGCTTCCGGCATAATCCTGGCGGCCAAACGCGTATTTACTGACAAGAAAGAACAGCAGGCTGAATCCCACCATCACGGCCACGAGCGCATACGGCAGTGGATTTCCGGCCATGTCCTTGGCTCCATCCCAGATCTGCACGCTGGTGACGCGCGCATAGTCGAAGACGAGCGGTACGCCGAGTTCCGTGAAGCCCCAGATGAACACGATGGACGCACCCGCAAAGATCCCCGGCATGGCCATCGGCAGCGTAACGCGGCGGAATCTTCGCCACGGCGTGCATCCGAGATTCTCCGCAGCTTCGTCTAGCGCCGGGTCGAGATTTGAGAGGGACGCCGTGATGTTAAGGTAAAGGATCGGATAGAGGTGCAGGCTGTTCATGATGATGACACCCATGAGCCGCCCGCTGCCCAGCCAGTCCATGGGCCGGGCGGCATCCATCAGCCCGATGTGGATGAGCAGGCCGTTGAGTGCGCCGTGCTGCCCGAGGATTTGCTTAATACCGATGACGCCGACGAACGGCGGAAGGATGAGCGGCACCAGCAGCAGTGAGGCAAGAATCAGCTTGCCGCGAAACTCAAAGCGCGTCGCCAGCACTGCGAGCGGCAGCGCGAGGATCAGGGAACCGAGGGTCGTGCCCACCCCCATCTTGAAGGAATTCACGAGTCCCTCCACGTAGATGGGATTGCGGAAGATTTCCCCGACGAACTCCAGTGTATAGCCGCCGCCGGGTTTGACGAATGCCTCCTGCAGCGTCACCCACACCGGCCAGATGAGAAAGCAGCCCATGATTGCCGCCGTCAGCAGCAGCACGGCGAGGGGAGTTGTAAAGAGGCGGCGGGGCATGGCGGGAAGCCTATAGAAATATTGAGAGGGGATGCACGGAATTCTTTTGATGTTCCCGGTTCCCGGTTCTCGGTTCTCGGTTCTCGGTTCTCGAGCACTGAGCACTGAGCACTGAGCACTGAGCACCGAGCACCGTTCACCAGGCACTGAGCCCCCTTGCATTGCCGCCGCGCTTTCTCTAAGGCATCACAACCCCTCCCACTTCATGGCCGCCGCAAAATCCACTCTCGATCTCACATTGAAAATCTGGCGTCAGCCCGGGCCGATGGCACCGGGCCGTTTTGAGACCCGCGAGGCGAAGGGTATTCCGGACTCGGCGTCGTTCCTTGAAATGCTCGACATCGTGAATGAGCGTATCATCGGCGAAGGCGGCAATCCCGTGGCGTTTGATCACGACTGCCGGGAGGGCATTTGCGGCTCGTGTTCGCTCGTCATCAACGGCATGCCGCACGGTCCCAACCGCGGCGTTACCACCTGCCAGTTGCACATGCGCAGTTTCCGCAGCGGCGATACGATCTGGATCGAACCATTCCGCGCGCGGGCGTTTCCGGTCATTCGTGATCTCACCGTGGACCGCAGCGCATTCGACCGCGTGATCCAGGCCGGTGGATTCATCAGCGTGCGCACCGGTTCTGCGCCGGAGGCGAATAGTGTGCCTGTGCCAAAACACGATGCCGATGAAGCCTTCGCCGCCGCCGCCTGCATCGGCTGTGGCGCCTGTGTGGCCGCCTGCAAAAATGCCAGCGCCATGCTGTTCGTTTCCGCTAAAGTCGCGCACCTCAATCTCCTGCCCCAGGGCAAACCCGAGGCCAAGCGCCGCTCGCTCGCGATGGTACGCGCGATGGACAAAGAGGGCTTCGGCAACTGCACGAATCAATATGAGTGCGAAGCCGTCTGCCCCAAGGAGATCAGTGTGGACAACATTCGCCGTCTCAACCGCGACTACCGCAATGCCGCGCTCGCCGATGCAGCGGGTTAGTGCCGGATGCCGTTTTGAAAAGGATCCGCCGGGTCGAGCAGCAGCGTGGCTTCGGCGTTCACCCATGCGCGGCCGGTGATTGTGGGAATGACGTGTTCCCCTGACACTTCCACGCTTCCCGTGAAAACGCTGCCGATGATGCTTTCCTGACGCCATTCCTGACCCGGGGCGAGTTTGCCGTCGGCATGGAGGCAGGCGAGTTTGGCGCTGGTGCCGGTGCCGCAGGGCGAGCGGTCGTAGGCTTTGCCGGGACAGAGCACAAAGTTGCGGCTGTGATTATCAGGCGACTGCGGCGGTCCGAAGAGTTCGATATGGTCCACTTCCGGGAACCCCTGTGCATTCACCGCCTGGCGGATGCGCCACGTTAAGTCAGTGAGGGTCTCGACGTTCTCCAGCGTGAGCGTTTGCCCGTGCTCGCCAACGAGGAAGAACCAGTTCCCGCTCCATGCGACGTCTCCGGTGATTGGGCCAAAACCGGGCACTTCGATGGTAACGGCGTGTGCTTTGCGGAACGAGGGCACGTTCCGCACGGAGACGCTGCCGTCCGGGTGCAGCGTGGCGGTGACGATGCCGACGCACGTTTCAATGCGGTGCTCCCCCGCCCCGATGCGACCCAAATGCGCCAGTGTGACCATGAGCCCGATGGTCCCGTGACCGCACATACCCAGCACGCCGACGTTATTGAAGAAGATGACGCCACAACAGCAGGCGGGATCCACTGGTTCACAAAGCAGCGCGCCGACGAGCACATCTGAGCCGCGCGGTTCGTTGACGACTGCGGAGCGGAAGCGGTCGTGCTGCGTGCGGAAGATTTCGAGACGATCGGTGATGCTGCGTGGAGTGGGCTTCCAGCCCACCGGTTTGTCCAATGGGGGGCTGGAAGCCCCCACTACGTCCAGCGGCCCGCCGGCGACAACAACACGCGTGGGCTCTCCGCCGGTGTGGCTGTCTATGATGTGAATGTGGTGAATCATGAGGTGAGCGACACCATTTAGACTGCCAAAGGAAAAAGAAAGGGCCGGGAGCATTCCCCCGGCCCTTCGTCAGCTTTTTCCGCCCCTACGGAACCACCCGGACGCGGAGGAAGTATTTCACTTCATTCAGCACCGGCACCGGTGTGCTGGCGGAAATCGGACCGCCCGTGCCGGCGACGGGACCGCCCAGCGGCACCCAGCCGCCAGTGAGCCGGTTGCTGACCTCAGGCTGGTAATTACGTCCGGTCTTCGACGGGAACGTAACTTCGGCGGCCCCACCGTTTTGAGTTATACTCGTAATGCGCAGGAAGTCATTGGCGTCGTTCGGGCTGGTGCCCGCAACTCCCTCTGAGGCGTCCGACTGACCGTCGCCGTCAGTGTCCACGACAGCGACCGCGGGCGAGAAGCTGACGTTGGTGACCGTGACCGTCTCGGAACCGCCGACGGCAACAACCGTGACCACGACCTGGGCGGAGACAATATTGTCAGGAATGACGCGGGAGAGCGCAAACGTGTAGTTGGCCGAAGCTTCGGCATCCACGCCGCCGCCGTTCAATTCGTCTCCGGCTTTGCCGGCGTTGTAGGTGGCAACATCCGGGGCCGGGATGCCGTTGAGCACTCCGTTGCCGTCCGTGTCGAACGCGGAGATGAGGTTGATGCGCTGGACACCAACGCCGTCGTTAAGGACCAGTTCGACGAGCACGGTGTCGGTATCCTCAAAGTTGGAAGTGAGGCTGGTCTCGCTGGCCACGAGGTCCATGCGGAACTGAACGGGGCGCCCGGCAACCGCGCCGAGAGTTACCACCTCGGAGACCATTTGAGTGCCGGGGTCCGCTACGCCGACATTGGTGCTGTGGCTGATCGTAGAGCCGGCGGCGGTCCAGTTCGCGGGAATGGGGAGCGAGGGGAGCACCGGACTGACGCTGCCGTCGAGGGATTTAGTGCCGAAGATCGGAGGCACGGTGACCGTCGCTGTCGTGCTGCACAAAGTATCCACGGAATCGGTGAAGACGATGGACTTCGGAGCTTCACTGGCCGGAAACGGTCCAAAGGCTGTCGGGACACCGTAGGCACCGCTGGCCGGCAGAGCGTTGCTGGTCCATCCTCCAGCGCCCCCGCTGGTGGCGGAGACGTTCATAGTGAAGCTGAAGGTGTCGTCCGCGGGTGACGCGGTGTTGTTAAGCGTGCGCGTCACATTGCTGGCGACCGGAGTCACGATGCAGCCCGATGACGGGCGCCCGTAGAACATGAGGGCCAGACCCATATCGCTGGAGCCAATGGCGGATTGATGCAGGGACACGGCGAGTGTGTGAGTGCCGGCGGCCAGACTGGAGAGAGTCGTGATCACATTGACTCCGGGGTCTGCGGCCATATCAATGGTGGTGACGAGGTTCTCGGCCCGGGCACCGATGGCCAGGCTGTCATAGATGTCGGCCGCAGCCATGTTCTCCTGCGCGACCAGCACGCCATCAAGATAGATGAAAACGCCGTCGTCACAGAGCAGGTCGAATTTCAGGTTATCAATCAACTGCGTGGTCGTGAATGTGGTGCGGTAGTAGCTGCTGTAGCGGAGGTCAGCCGCTGGCAGAGTGACTGGAGTGCCAGCCGGCCCGATGATCGTACCGGCGGCAATGCCATCAATGCCGCCGGCGGCGAAGGGACCGGGGCCTTCAATGGCTTCGTAACTGCCGGCGACCCCGCCGCTGCCGAAAGTGGGGCCATTATACGTAGCAGTGAAATCCGCTTCGGACAGGAACCACGTCGTGTCAAAATCAGGATCGGGGCCGCCTGGCCCGTCGGGCAAGACACCGGCCTGCGGGTTCATGACTTTCCACCTCTGCGCATACGGCACCAGTTCCGCCGGGGGGACAAACCGGGGGGGCAAAACGGACACCGACGTCGTACAGGCAAGATCGACTGAATCGGTGAAGACCACCGCAACGGTGCCGGTGGCAGGGAACGGGCCAAAGCGGGTGGCAGTGGCGTAGGCTCCTGAGGCTGGCACGGCCTGGTCGGACGTCCACTGCGTGCTCAGGAATGTGCCCGTGAGAGTCACATCGAAGCTGAAGGTGTCATCGCTGGAATCCACAGGGGTGCCGGCACCGTCGCGGGCGACGTTGCTGACGGCCGCGGACATGGTGCAGCCCGGTGGCACTACCGTGACGCTCGCGGTGCAGGCGGGATCAATTGCCGAGGAGAAAACCACCGTCGTGGAACCTGCGCTGGCGAGGAACGGCCCGAACGCGGTAACCACCCCATAGGAGCCCGAGGCCGGAAGGGAATTGCTGTTCCATGTCGCTCCGGCGTTGGTGCCATCCACGGTCACGTTGAAGGAGTAAGTGTCATCGCCCGAATTTCCCGGAGTACCGGCATCGCTGCGGACCACATTGGATGCCGCCGCCGCAAGAACACATTGCCCGGGTGCCTCAATGCCGGACATTTTCAGCGCGAGACCGAAATCGCTGGAGCCAGTCCCGCTCTGATGGACGGCCACCGCCAGCGTATGCACGCCGGGAGCCAGGCCCGCGAATGTCGTAATCACATTAACGCCGGGCGGTTGGGACATATCAATCGAGGTGATCAGATTCTCGTCGCGGGCGGCGACGGCTAGTCCAAGGTAAGTATCGGCCACAGTGATGTTTTCCCGGGCCGCAGCTACGCCATCAAGGTAAATGTAAACGCCATCATCACAAAGGACGTCAAAGGTCACCAGGGTCATCGGCTCCGTGGTCGTAAAAGTCGTGCGGTAATAGCTGGTGCGGCGGCTGCCGGTGGCTGGCAGCGTAGGAACGGTCCCCTCGGCTCCCACCGGGGTACCAGCAGCGATTCCGTCAATACCGCCAGCGTCGAAGGGCCCCGGTCCCTCAATGGCTTCATAACTGCCTGCCACGCCATTGGCTCCAAAATTGGGCCCGTCATAGTCAGTAACGAAGTTGTTCTCCTTAAGAAACCAGGTTGTTTCAAAGTTCACGTCGGCCCCGCCGGCCGGACGGGGCGGCACCACGCCCGCCAACGGGTTCATCACCTTCCATGACTGGTTATAATCAACCAGTGTGGTTAGGGCGCTCGGCGGGGTCACCGTGATCGTCGTCGTGCAAAGCGGATCGGCGGCGGCCGTGAAAACGACCGTCGCCGGGCCGGCGGCACTGTAGGGGCCGAGCGTAGTCGCTACCCCGAATGGACCGGTGGCCACTGGAATATCGCTGCTCCAGGTGGCTCCCGTATTGGTGCCGGTCAGAGTCACTTTGAAGGAGAATTCGTCGTCGTTGGTATCGAGGGGCGTGCCTTTGAAGTCCCGGACGACATCCGTGACGGTAACAGGATGAAGGATGCAGGCCGCGGGATCGTACGCCTTGAGTTCAAGTAACACCCCCATGTCGCTGGAGTTGGCGGCAACGTTGTGGACAGACATCGCGAGCGTATGCTCACCCGCAGTCAGCCCTGGCAGTGCCACGGGAATATTCACATCGCCGGGTTCTGCCCCCGGTTGCAGACCTGCGGTGCGGAAGTGAAAGCTGAAAATCCCGGCGGGATCCACTTCGGTATTGTTCCCGTCAGCGGCCAGGGAAGTGTAGGCGTCCACGACGCCATCCGCGATGTTGACCGTCGCAATGAGCACGCCGTCGAGGTAAAGGTAACAGCCATCGTCGCAGGACAGCCGGATGGTGGGCTCAATGAGGCCACCCGCAGGCACGGTAAAAGTGGTGCGGTAATAGGATGTGTAGCGGTTACCGGTCGCCGGCTGGGTCAGGGTAGTTCTCGGAACGGGAATCGAGTCCACGACATCATAGGCATATGGCCCGGGGCCCGGGCCGGAATCGGCACTGTCCAGCACTGCCATATTACCCGTGGTAGCCGCATCGAACCTGGGGCCGTCGTAATCCGTAAGAAACTGGGCCTGGGACAGATACCAGGTCGTTTCGAAGTTCGGATCTGGCGACAGATCAGCCCGCGGCGGCAGCACGCCCATCGGGTGCAGGAAGCCCCAGGTGTGGCCCTCTGGAATCAGTGTCTGCTGGGCGGGGGCGAAAGTTGCCAAAGCCAGCGCGGCGGCAGCGCTGAGAACGATGGAGTAGTGAGTTCTATTGTAGTTAAACATAAGCCTGGGAGGGTGGCGGGTTCGAATTCTTCAAGAGAGTGCAGGGATAATATCGGATGTTGTACGAAGAAGCCGCCCCGCCGTCAAGACTCCCCACTGCCAAAATTCAGAATCTTCCCGGCCCCGTGCGGCACCCGCCTGCGCCAGCATCGCGGCAACACCCGGATTGACGACGGCGGAGCTGAAGCGTTAGGGACGGCCGCGCAATATTTCGACGCGTTCGGCAATGCTGCGTGGAGTGGGCTTCCAGCCCACCGGTTTCTTCAATGGGGGGCTTGGAAGCCCCCTCCACGTCCAGCGGCCCGCCGGCGATAACCATGCGTGTGGGTAGAGTAGAAAAACCTCCTGTCATCCTCAGGCAGCCCTTGAATCGGAGATCATTACATTCCTTGGCACCGGCGGGAATCCGGAAGCAATGAATTCCAAGCTCAGGGCTTCCAGTCCGCCGGAGTCCCGGGCCTCCTGGCGATGCCGTCGTGAATCACCTTCAACACCCGCTCCCGCTCAGCGCCGGTCAATGCGAGCCGCGGGGCGCGCACCCATTCTTTGCCAAGCCCGCACTCCTGCACGGCGAGTTTGATATATTGCACGAACTTGGTGCTCACATCCAAATGGAGCAGCGGCGTGAACCACCGGTAAATTTCCAGAGCCTCGGCCCAGCGTCCGGCGCGGGTGAGTTCCCAGAGGTACTGGTTCTCCATCGGGAACGCGATGCCGGTGCCGGCGACCCAGCCGTCGAGACCGAGCACGGCACTTTCCAGCATCAGATTATCCACACCGGTGAAGAGCGCGTAACGTCCGCCGACCGTATTGTGAATGTCGGTGAGGCGGCGGGTGTCGCCCGCGCTCTCCTTGAGCGCGACGAGGTTCTTCTCATCCGCCAACTGGCCGAGCATCTCCGGGGTGATGTCGTTCGCGTAGCTGATGGGGTTGTTGTAAATCATGATCGGCAGGCCGGTGGCGCGGGCCACGGTGCGGAAGTGAGCGAGCGTTTCATCCGGCGCGCCTTTATAGAGCATGGCCGGCATCAGCATGAAGCCGTCGGCACCGGCCTTCTCGCAGTCCTGCACATAACGCACGGCCTCCGCAGTGCTCGTTTCCGCGACGCCGCTGAGCACGGGCACGCGGCCCTTCACTGCTTTCACCATTTCAGAAACGACGAGCCGCTTCTCCTCCCCGGTCATCGGCTGATTCTCGCCGAGTGATCCAAGGAAGATGAGTCCCTTGATGCCGGAGGCGAGCAGAACTTCGGTGTGACGGGCGGTCGCTTCAAGATCGAGCGAGCCGTCCTGGTGCATTTGAGTGGTGATGGCGGGAAAAACGCCGGTCCAGTAGGGTGTCATGAGTTAAGAATAGGTGTTGAGGCGGGAGCGATTGATGATTGCCTGGATGACACAGGCTGCAAGTCCAGGCTTGGCGCAATCCCTCATGTCGTCCGCCAATTCGCGCACAGTCCGCCTTCTGACCACTAAACTCCCGCTGCCCGACGCCTCCGGTGAAACGCCGACGCAGTTTCGGAGCGCGTAACGCCGCGGGAAACGATTGCGCCCCTGTCGCTCCCGGTGAATAATCAGCCTTTCGCCGCGTCCTGAGCACGGTTCTTCAAATCCAAACCAAACCCCCTAATCCCCCCATGAAAAAGCATCTTCGTCTCATCGCACTGCTCTGTGCCACCGCACTCCTTGGTGCTTGTGTATCACCCTACCAGGCGCAAATGGGCGCGCTGAACAACGCCTACAGAAACGGCCAGATTTCCGGGGAGGAATACAACCGGGAAATGACTCGTCTACAGGTCAACGATGCCGGCTATCAGCAGCAGGCTGCCAACACCGCCACGGCCGTGGCCGTAGGTGCTGCGGCAATCGGCGCCGCGGCGATCATCGCCAACAACAACGATCACCATCATCACAACTACTACCGCGGCGGTCGCTACTACCGGCCTCACCGCCGCTGGTAGGCGCGGTCACACGTCGGCGTTTTGCAGCGCGCCCGCAGCGGTGTGGCCCGTCATCACAAGACAACTCTCCAGTCTGGCTCCCGCGCTCACCTGCGAGCCCGGCCAGAGGACGGATCGGTGAATGACGGCCCCGTCTTCAATCACACAGCCTGCACCAATGCTGCTGATGTCATCAATTTCCGCTGAGCCGGCAATACAGGCCGTGGGATGAATGCGGACCTCGCAGGGAATGAGCCGGTGCGCCTCAAGGTAGCTCTCGCGATCGCCCAGATCGAGCCACAGGCCCTCGTCAATAACCGTCCCGCCGAGCCGCTCACCCGCGGCGATCGCACGGAGCCAGGAGGCAACCATACCTTCGACTTCACCGGTCGGCGGCAGATACTTAAAAAACGCCGGCTCCACGATGTAGATTCCGGTAAACTGAAACTGGTCCGGGTGATTCGTGCCGAGCGTATTGCGGAGGTCGAGGATGCGCCCGTTCGCTACATTCATCGCCACATTCCTCACCGGCCCGGCGCTGCGGAGAATGAGCGTCACCAGGTTTCCCTCCGCGCGGTGCTGCGCGATGGCCGGCGCGAGCGGGAGGTTCGTGAAAACATCGCCGTTATAGACAAGGAACGGTTCATCGCCTGCAAGGAGATCCTGCACATTCGCCAGACCGCCGCCGGTATCGAGGAGAACGGGCTCGTGGCGGAAAATCACCGGGCAGCCCTGCCAGGTGCCGCCAGGAAAAGCACGATCGTATTCCTCCGGGAGGTGATGCGTATTGACGGTGAACTCGCTCACACCCGCGCCCCGAAGATGCGCGAAGGCATATTCAATGAGCGGCCGCTGATGCACGGGGATGAGCGGTTTGGGAAGCTGGTTGGTGAGCGGGCGAAGGCGGGTGCCAAGGCCGGCTCCAAGCACGAAGGCGCGGGTCATGCGCCGCGGTAGAAGTGGCCATGACGGTAAGCAAGAGACTTGGCTCCCCTGGGACCGCGGCTTTGTAAGCCGCGCGCCAACCCAAGCCTGGATTGGCGCGGCGGCTTAAAAAGCCGCGGTCCCGGGCCTGCC
>JANNVM010000309.1:0-9731 GCA_031414455.1 Verrucomicrobiota bacterium | reverse complement strand
AGGGCGTCGTGCCAGGTGGCGGACTCGCCGGGAAGGCCGAGGCGCGTGAGGTGTCCGGCGATTTCCTCCTCTGAGGGCTCGGTAATGTTTTCGCGGGCGAGCTGGAGTTCGTCGGCGGGCAAGTCAGGCAAAACGATGCAGGCGAGGTGCCAGCAGGCCCATGCGCGCCAGATGCGGAGTTCGCGGCGGGGTTCGACCATGCGAGTGGCGAGGTGCTGCCAGTGGCGGCGGGGATTACCGATGAACTGGTCAGGGTGATGGTGCCGCAGGATCCATGCGGCGGCTTTGTAGGGCAGGGGCCAGAGGCGGAGTTCGTCTTCGGTGCCGGTGAGGCCGCAACTGAGGGCGTGATTCAGGAGCAGCACGGCGCGGGCGGGAAACCCCTGGAGCCAGAGACTCTGCCCGTAGAGCAGTGTCACGTGATAGAACTCCGGCCCGCGATGCCCCGCGAGAGTTCCCAGGCAGGCGGCCGTGAGCGGATGCGGCGGCACCGGCAGATACGGACAGGGCCTTGTTTCCATTTAAATCGTGACGCGCAGTTCCTCCGGCGAGGGCGGCGGCGGGAACGCTTTGTCCCAGCCGAGCCACAGGGTGAGACCGAGAGCGGCAAGGATCAGGACCACGGTCCAGACGACCGTGATGATAAGGCTCCGTCCCGCGGAGCGCAGGGCGGAATGAAAGAGCAGTTCGTTCCCGCCTTCGCGCGCGGCGAGTGAGCCCGCGGCACTGGTGAGCAGCAGCCAGCCGGACGCGGCGCTGAGGACAGCGGTCACGGTTTCGAGTCCGATCAGGACATAGCCTGACAAATCGAGGAGGGCGCGTTTTTCCAGTTCTCCGTGAAACGGCAGCCAGTGGTGAATGGATTCTGCACGGCCGGCGATGAGCAGCCAAATCTGCCAGCCGATGCCGGCGAGCAGGAGGAGTGCAGCGGCGATCAACAGACCGCCGGCGATGCGCATCCAGATGCGATAGTCGGCCAGAGTGCGGCTCAGTCCGGTCACCGTGCCGCGGACCGCTGCGTTGTCGGTGACGGGATGGCGTTCGTCGCTGCCGCGGGTGACGGTGGCTGTGAAGATTTCGGGTTTCACTTCTCCGCAGGCTGCCCAGTCAGGCAAGCCCTTGCGCCAGACGGGGGTGGCGGGACGGAGCACGCCGCGCGCGGCAAGCGGCACGAACTGCGCTTCGCTGATGGCGATGCGTTCGTGAGAATCGGAGAGGTAGTACCACTGCATGAGGGAGATGGGAAAGAAGGCGGGTATAGCACAGGGAAAGGGGATGACGAAATCAGAAAGCGGAAATCAGAAGGAGGGACAGAGAGACAGAGGGACGGAGAGATCGGGATTTCTGGTTTCGGGCTTCGTCATTCCGGCCTAAGGGCCGGCCATGTCCCGGCCCCTTACTCCTGAACGCCGCACGGCTCTGCTTGATGACGTGCGCGGTATTTATAAAGAACTGGCGGCTCGTCCGCTGGATCGCGACTGCACGGGCCGGGCGGAGTGCTGTCATTTTAAGCTGACCGGACGGACGCCGTTTCTGACTCGCGGCGAGGCCCTCGTGGCGGCACGGGCGGTCCGGGCATCAGGATGGAAGAAATTGCGGCCGTCGCCGGACGGAGCGTGTCCGTTGCTGGAGAACGGGAAATGCCGGATCTATGAAGGCCGGCCGTTTGGCTGCCGGACGCATTTTTGCAAAGCTGCCGGCGGCCCCTATGCCCGCAATGAAGTGCGCGATCTCATTCAGCGGCTCGACGACATAGACCGCGCGTTCGGCGGGAACGGCGGGGTCAATCTGCCGGGGGCGCTGGATTGGGCGCTGGGGCAGATAACATAGGGGTGCTGCTCACTCTTCAATGGTCACGGCGTCTCCGATTTTCAGAGTAGAGTAGAGCGCCTGGACATCCGCGCGGGGCATGCGGATGCAGCCGTGGGAGGCAGGGTAGCCCGGGCAGACGCCGGCATGCATGCCGATCTCGCGGCAGTTGAGGCGCATAAAGAACGGCATGGCGACGTGATAGATAGTGGAGACCCAGTCGCGGGACTTGTCGGTGATAACGAACTTGCCGGTGGGTGTGGCGTAGCCCTTGCGTCCGGTGGAGACGCGGCAACTGCGGATCGCTTCGTCGTCTTTATAAAGAACCGCGCGCTGGGTGGAGAGTGTTATGGTGACACGATACTCCGGCTCGTCAGGGGCGGGGTTGCGGCCGAGCAGCAGTTTGGCGGCGGGGACGTGTTCGCCGTCGCAGGCGAAGACGACAGGGTAGCGTTTCCAGCCTTTCGTCTGCAGACCGCGGCGCGCGCCTTTTTCGAGGAGTAGTTTGATCATGCCGGTGTCTCCGCGCGAGGCCGCAAGCATCAGCGGTGTCAGGCCCGTGTCGCGCTGGAGCCATTTTTTGAAGGACCCGTCGTCCATGCGGGTGAGGGCCTCCGGGCGTAAGGGATGGAGAAACGGATGGTTGGGATCGGCCCCGCCGTCGAGCAGCGCGTGGAGGAGCGGATCATTCCTTGTGACAGCGGCAAGGTGCAGCGCCGTGAGACCTTCCTTTCCCGGTTTTTTGGCATCGGCACCTTTTCCGAGGAGGAACGCCGCCAGGTCCGGCCGGTTATCGAGGGCGGCGCGGACGAGCAGGGGATTGCCGTGTGCGTCCGCACGGTCGGGGGAGAGGCCATATTGAAACAGGGCATCGAGCAGTACGAGATCCCCCGTTGCGAGAGAGGGTTCGACGAACTCGTCAGGATATCCCCCGTGCCGGAACATGAGGCGGGCGAGGTCAACTTCGCCGGCCCGCAGTGCCGCACCGAGCGGCGTGTTGCCCGAGGCGTCGGGAAGGTTGGGGTCGGCGCCGGCACTCAGGAGCATCGCCGCCACGCGCGGGTTTTTCTGTGCCAGAGCCGTGGGCAGGGCAGTGGAAGAGAGTGAGGCGTCGGCTCCGTAGCTGATGAGCAGTTCCACCAGTTCCGGGTCATTGCGGCCGGCCGCGAGAGCGAGCGGCGACCCGGCGTCGTTGGGATCGGCACCTGAAGCGAGAGCCCGGGCGGCGGTTTCGTGCTCACCGCTGCGGCAGGCCGTCGCCAGCACCTCCTGCCATTCCGGGGCACCGACCGGGAAGCGATCAGGGATTTGCCGGCTGGCGTCCGGTTCCCTCGCCCGGTCCACGCTGACGACGGCGAGGGAGGGTGCGGCGGTTTCCTGTCCCGGGACGACTCCGATGAGTGCTGCGGCCAGCAGACCACAGGCGACCCGCGGGAAGCAGAGGAATCGGGGGCGTGGGCAAAGGCGCGGCAGAATCACAGGGACAGGGAGGAATGGGGAACGGGCGGGCGGTAATGATAATCCATTTGATGTCAGGCGGTCTGCTTTTTATGAAATTTTGACGACAATGAATGAATCGCACTGGTGATTTTTATCCCGAATATGCCGGGCACATTTGCAAAAAGTGGACCGGAATGGGCGATCAGGCAAAAAAAATCTCGCAAATTGGTCTAAAAACCGTATTTAACCGGTCGAATTGCGAATTCGGTCAACATCCCGCCACGAACCGCTTCCCCACACCACACCATGAAACCCGAGCCCCTTAACAACCCTTGCCGTGGCCTTGCCCTCAGCGCTGTTGGCCTCACGACCCTCCTTGCCGTCAGTTGCGCGCTCCCGCGGAAGGAGGCATGGAATCAGATCAATCAGCGCGGGCTCATTCCATTACTGATTGATGGAGGGCAGACCGCCCTGGTCTCCAATCCTGCGGTCAAACCCTCACAGGAGTCAGTAGTCCGCGTGCAGGCAGTGACGACGCCCGCGATCGTGAAGACCCTTTACGCGGACGCTGTCCCGGGACGTCCCGGATACGTCCTCAGTCCGCACACGGCACCACGCAAGGTAGTGGATGTTCGCGGATTCCGCGCGGGCGAAGAAGTGCGCTGCCCGTTTACTTCGCAGCCGTTCCTTGTGCCTGATTTTAGCGCCGTGGCCGATGCGGCAAGACCTGCGCCACAGCGTCCCGTCCGGCCGGTGGCGGAAGTGGTGTCCAGCACCGGGAGCACACCGGAGATGCTAGAGCGAAGCCTGACCAGACTCGATCCCGAACCGGAAATGAAAGCCGCGACCCCCGCGCCGGTGGAGCCGGTAACGCCTCCGGCTGCGCCGGTGAAGACTCCGGCGACACTCGAGACCGCCGTGAATCCTGCGGTTCCTTCAGCCGGTAACTCCGGGGTTCCTCCTGCAGCCGGCAATTCCGGGCTGCTCTATGGCAGCCGTGTTCCAGGACGGCCTGGCTTCGTCTATAGCCCGCACGCCGCGAAAACGCAGCTCGTGGATGTGGCGGGTACGGCACCCGGCGTCGTGGTGAAGTGCCCATACACCAACAAACTTTTCCGGGTGCCGGAAGTGAACAGCGAGGAGATCAACCCCGGGACTTCCCCGGTTGCTCCGGCCGCCGAACCGGCCAATAAACCGGATGCTCCCGGCAGCACTGAACCCGCGCCCTCTGCGCCCCCGGCACCGGGCACCCTGCCGCTCTCGCCGGGCAACCCGCGCTAAGAACAGGAGAACTTCTTCGCACGCGCCGCAGCCTTACCGCTGCGGCGCGTTTTTCTTTGCACACGTCTCTCCCACCGCTATCTCAGCGGGTAGATGTCTGAATTCCCGACTCAAATTCCAGCCACTCCGGCGCTCCGCATTCAGGACATGCCCGAGAATGAACGCCCGCGGGAAAAAATGCTGCGCCACGGGCCGGATTCACTGACCGACGCGGAACTTCTCGCCATTTTCTTTGGATCCGGCGTTGTGGGCATAAGCGCCGTGGGCCTCGGCAAAGTCTTTATGGAGCGCTACGGTAATCTGCACGCGCTGAGCCGGCTCACGGTGGAGGAACTCCGCGCCCAAAAAGGCATCGGCGAAGCCAAGGCCATCCACCTCGCAGCGGCATTCAATCTTGGAAAGCGGCTCGCCCGCCAGGAATACGACGGCAAATCCATGGCCTCCGCAGCTGCCATTCTTAGTCACATCGGCCCGGAATTGCGTGCCGAGCCCCAGGAGGTGCTCAAGATCCTCCTGCTTAACACCCGGCTCTCGCTCCTTGGTGTGGAGGAAGTGACCCGCGGTTCGCTCAATGAAACCATCGCTCATCCGCGTGACATCCTGCATCACGTCGTTCGTCGCCGCGCGCATGGTTTTGCAGTGGCGCACAACCATCCCGCCGGTGATCCGTCGCCGAGCGCCGCGGACCGCACCTTTACCCGCCGCCTCCGCGAAGCGTCGGAGATCATGCAGATCACGTTCGTGGATCACATTATCATCGGCCTGCCTTCCCCGGCACACGCCGGCTACTTCAGCTTTCGCGAAAACGGCATGCTTTGACCTGACATGATTCATCCCACCGCCATCATTGCCCCCACCGCCGAACTTGCGCCTGACGTGGACGTCGGGCCATACGCCATTATTGAAGACAGGGTGATCATGGGCCCGGGCTGCCGCATCGCTGCTCATGCACAGGTGCTCCGGGACGTGGTGATGGGTTCGGGAAACGTGGTGGACCGCGGGGCCGTCATCGGCGGCGATCCGCAGTCGCTGTCCTTCGACACCGCGCTGCCCAGCGGCGTCCGCATCGGTGACGGCAATGTCTTTCGCGAGCACGTCACGGTGCATCGCAGTGCCACTGAGAAAGGCGCCACCGTCATCGGCGGTCATAACTTCTTCATGGCAGGATGCCACCTCGGCCACGATTCCGTCGCCGGTGATCACAATGTGCTCGCCAATCATGTGCTCGTTGCCGGTCATGTCACCATCGGCAGCCGCTGTTTCCTCGGAGGGGCATCGGTATTCCATCAGTTCATTCGCATCGGTGATCTCGCGATGGTCCAGGGGCACAGCGGGTTCTCGAAAGACATCCCGCCGTTTTGCACCGGTTACCGGATCAACCGGGTCGAGGGCCTCAATGTTGTGGGCCTGCGCCGCGCGGGATTCGACAGCGCCGCCCGCCTCGAACTAAAGCGCGCCTGGGCAGCGGCCTATCTGTCAGTGCTCGGACCGGTAAAGGGCGCGGCCGCCGCGCTGAATGATGCGCAGTGGAGTGAGACGGCGGCAAAGTTTCTCAGTTTCGTCGCCGGATCCGGGTCGAAAGGGGTGGCCTGCCCGGACCGCAGTTGAGCCTTCCATTTCCCCTCCCTGGCACGTTCACTTCCCGCGCTATGGCGGCGGAGGTGACGGTCCGTCCTCCTCCACGACCACTGCTTTCGGCGGTTTGGCTGCGGGTAATGGCGGAGCATCGGGTGCCACTGCGGGAACCGGGTCGGTTGCGGACGGTATCACTGGCGATGGCGCAGGAGACGCGGGCGGTTCTGCAACAGGTGGAGGCGGGGTGTTCGCTGCGACCGCGGGTGGCACCGCGGGGGGAGGCGCTGTTTCCATTGCGGAAGGTGCCGCCGGTGCGGCCCCGGCCGGATCCACCTGCCGCGCTTCACCGGACCCTGACATTTCCCCTTCGCCGCGGTTGTTCCACCAGACCACTCCACCGGCACCGAGCGCCATAAGGAGGAGAATATACAGCCCGGGACGCCGCGACCTCCCATGGTCCGCGAAGACCGCCGCCGGAAGATTCATGGTCGCATTTGCCGTCTGCACATACGCGTGCCCCGAGGCGTGGGAAAACTCCTGAGTGCTGAACTGCGAGAGGTGCCCGGAGATGTCGAGCCCAAGGAACTGACTGTAGAGTTTCAGAAAGCCCCGCGCGTAGGTGAGGTTGGCAAAGTGCGAGAGATCATCTTTCTCCATGGCACGCACAAGGCCCGCGGGAATCCGCGTTTGGAACGTTACGTCCTCCACGCTCAATTCGAGCGCGAGCCGGGCATGCTGCAATTGCTGACCAATGGTCGCCATGCTGCCAGAGAACTCCCGGATCCACATTCGGAAACCGGAAATCCGGACGAATCAGCCTGGTCCCGTTTTAACGTGCGCTCCACCAACGGAGCCATTTGAGGTAACTCACTCTGGAATCACTCCGCCGCGGCGGGCCGTGCGGCGCGAGTTCTTTTTCGTAGCCAGGGGACGAAACAGGGGCACGGTGCGCCCACTTTTCCTCCATGACTGCCCGCCCCGCCGCTCTATTGCTGTCGCTGTTGCCTCTCGCTGGCACAGCGGCGGATTCCGCTCCTGCTCCCGCCGTGAAACCTGACTCTCCCCAACACACCAACCGTCTCAGTAAAGAGAAATCACCCTATCTTCTCCAGCATCAGCACAATCCCGTGGACTGGTATCCGTGGGGAGAGGAGGCGTTCGAGAAGGCGAAGAAAGAAAACAAGCCGGTGCTGCTGAGCATCGGCTACAGCACCTGCCACTGGTGTCACGTCATGGAGCGCGAGTCATTTGAGAACGAAGAGGTCGCGAAGGTGGTGAACGGGAAGTTCATTGCCATCAAACTGGACCGCGAAGAGCGCCCGGATGTGGATCAGATCTACATGACGGCGATGCAGGCGATGGGACTCGGCGGCGGCTGGCCGCTGAATGTTTTCCTGACGCCGGACCGCAAACCGTTCTTCGGCGGCACTTATTTCCCGAAGGAAAAATTCATCCTGACCCTGAAACGCGTGGATGAACTCTGGCGCGAAAACAAAGCCGATCTTGAAAAGGATGCGCAGAATCTGACAACAGAGCTGGAAAAATACATGAACGAAGGCAAGGCCGGCGGCGCAGACGCAAAGCTGCCTGAGGGTCTCCTGCTCGCCGCGGCCAAAGGTTTCGCGGACGGTTACGATCCGAAGTGGGGCGGGTTTGGCAAGCCGCCGAAGTTCCCGCAGCCGCAGGTGCCGGGCCTCATTCTGCTGGCGGCGGCGCACAGCGGTGACGAGGCGATGACGGAGAAAGTTCTCCACACCTGCCGCATGATGGCCGCGGGCGGCATGTACGATCAGCTTGGCGGCGGCTTCTCCCGCTATTCGGTGGATGAGAAGTGGCTGGTGCCGCACTTCGAGAAGATGCTCTACGACAATGCGCAACTGATAGACCTCTATCTCGATGCCGGTCTCGTCAGCGGCGACGCACAGTATCACGACACCGTGCGCGACGTCATTCGTTACCTGCTCCGCGACATGACCCACAAGGACGGCGGCTTCTATTCCGCCGAAGATGCGGACAGTGAAGGGCACGAAGGCAAGTTCTACTGCTGGACCAAAAAGGAGTTCACCGAAGTCCTCGGTGCGGACGATGCCGCATGGGCGGGCGAGTTTTTCGGGATCACAGAGAAGGGGAACTTTGAAGATCACAGTCACCCCAGCCCGCTCCCCGGTCAGAACATTCTCAGTGTGATGAAACCGGAGGTCAAACTCAGCGACGCCGACAAACAGCGGCTCGCGAGTGTGAAGCAGAAGCTCAACGACGTGCGTGCCAAACGCATCCGCCCGCATCTCGACGATAAGATCCTCACGTCATGGAACGGTCTTATGCTCGGCGCGATGTCGCGCGCTGCGATCATTCTCGACCACAAGGAAGCACTGGCCGCCGTGCAGAAAAACTTTGCCTTCGTGAAGGCCAACCTTTGGGACGCGAAAACGAAAACACTCTATCACCGCTGGCGCGACGGCGAACGCGACAGCGCGCAGCTTCTGAGCGGCTATGCATTCTACCTGAACGGCAGCATCGAACTCTACGAGGCCACGCTCGATCCGGCAGTGCTGGAGTTCGCCATCGCCCTCGCAGAGGGGCTGGTGGAGAAATTCTACGACACCAAAGCCGGCGGCTTCTTCACGAGCACCGGAACAAAGGACCTGCTCTTCCGCGCGAAGGATGACTACGACAGTGCCGAGCCGAGCGGGAACAGCGTCGCGATTCTCGCGCTGCTGCGGCTGGCGAAAATCACGGATAACAAAGAGTTCCAGTCCAAAGCCGAAGCGAGCCTGAAGGCGTTCCACGTTCGCATCACGGAAATGCCGCACGCCGTGCCGCTGATGATCAAGGCCGCCGCGTTTGCCGCGCGCGAACCCTATCGTGTCGTCGTCGCCGGTAATCCTGCGGCAAGCCGCGCCCTCCTGCGCGCCGCCCACAACATTTACCAGCCGCACCGCGTCATCCTCGGCAACGCCGGCCCCGTGGAAAAACTCGCCCTCGACATGCAGCCCATCGCCGGCAAACCCGCCGCCTACGTTTGCACCGGCAGCGAGTGCCAGCTCCCCACCGGTGATCCCGCAGTCATCAAAAAGCACCTGACGGATAAAAAGCCGAAGTAGCCGGCACGCTGCCGGGGGACGATTCCCGGCCGGGCAGGGAAATTCCCGGTGCTGCCTGTAATGCTGAGTATGGCATCAGACGTTTTGAGGTGCCCTGGGTTTCCGGACCAGGAAAGCTCTGCGGGGCCGCGCGTAAACGGTGCCTTCCATGCCGGCCCGGTGCGTTGCCCGGGGTTTGCGAGAGAGGAATGTAATCCGTGGAGAGCCTTCATGGATGGCTAATGTCGCAACGCATAGGGATGCCGCATGACTTATTACGCCCGCAGACTTCTGCTTCTGGTCCGCGGGACTGTGGCAGGGATGATATTCATGACAGCCGCGGCAGGCGCGGCAACGGTCGGGGGGCCAGGCGATACCGCATTGCGGGCGGCCATCCAGGCGGCGCAGCCGGGAGACACGATCAACGTAAGCAGCAGTGTGCAACTGCAGTCGTCCATTCGCATAGACAAGCGCCTGACGATTCGAGCCGTCCCGTCTTTCAATCCTGTGGCGCTCCAGGGCGCCTTTGAGGGCGGGCTGTTT